>NZ_JAGWCX010000023.1:0-54242 GCF_020657775.1 Clostridioides sp. ZZV14-6345
ACTACCGTTCAAGAACGGTAAAAACTACCGTTCAAGAACGGTAAAAACTACCGTTCTTGAACGGGAAAATTTACTGTATAGTAATAATGATTCTAGTAATACTGATTTTAATGTTGTTGTTGTTGACAAAGAAAATAAAATTAATGAAATTGAAAAATTATATATTAATTTAAAAGTCGATAAGGAAATAAAACCAGGCATGAAAAAATTAATCGAAAAAAATAGTGATAATTTAGATATAGAAATCTGGGAACAAATTTTTATAAATGTTTCAGAAAACAATATTAAGAAAAAATATAGTTATATAAAAAAAGTATTAGAAAGTTTACAAGAGAAAAATATTAAAACACTTAAAGAATTTGAAAATGATAATAAATTATACAATGAAAAAAAATCTAAAAATAAGTCTTCTAAAAAAACAAATAAATTTGACAACTTTGATGGAAGCTTAAAAGATAAAGATGAAAATTATATTAATGAAAAAATAAAAGTTTCCCAGGATGTAAAATTTGGAAATAAAAAAGATATTAATTTAGAAGATGATGAAGATATTAATAAAAAAGTTTATGAAAATGCAGTAAAAAATGAATGGAACTGTGGAGTAGCAATTAAAAAGATTGCAATAAAATATGCAATAAAAAATAATTTACCATATCCAAAAAAACAATAATAAAAAATTGTTAATATTTTAGTAATATAATCTAAATACTGGCATTCTATTGTTGTACAAAAAGTTTAATTAAACAATTTAAAAGTTATAGTATTTATAGTAAAATTAAATTGTTATTAAAAATAAGATTAAGAGTCAGTTTTGTGAGGATTATATGAAAAAAATTTATAAAAGAATTTTATTTATGTTTGCAATATGGAGTTGTTTTTTTACAGATTACATAACAATAACTATGTGGTTTACATCAGCGATATTTGTTGTATTAATTATTATTATAATTTTAGATAATTTTACTGATTTTGAAAAAAGAAAAGTTATTAAGTATAAAAAAGTTGTAAAAATATCTATTTTAAGCACATTCTTAGGAATGATGTTATTTTTATCATTAGATGGAAAGATTGAAATATTTATAAGGTTTTTATATAGGATAAATGTAAGTTATTTAGATTATGGTTATAAATATTTACATAACTTTATTTTTATTATGATTCAAAATATAACCTTTTTTGCCTTATATATTTTTATTATTTTCAAACAAAAATCTGAAAATAACTCAAAATATTTAAAAACAACACTATTTTTGTGTAAGATACTATTACCAGTTATTTTCTTTATAATTTTTTTGCTAGAGATAGAAGAAATAAAATTTTTTATAAGTGTAGGAATTTACCTTTATAATATATATTTATTATTGTTTTTTATTATGTTATTAATTTCAATAAGTAGTTTTAAAAAATACCTTGAATCTTATGAAAAAATGCATATTAGAAAGATTATATCTGTTACATTTTTACTGATCAATATATTGATAGCTGCTTTTATAGTTTTTTTATCTGCTATTTTTTTAATGGCATTGTTTAGAGTTAAGATACCAAATGAAAATTTAGAAGCATTTTACTATATTATGTTTTTAACATTATTATTGTTTATTTATTTAATAGTGTATTTTAAATTAAAAAAAATTGCATTAGGAAAATCAATGTTTTTGATAATTAAAATATCTTTTTATCTTTCTCTTTTTATTTCTTATGTGCTTTCAGTAATAACTACGTTAGGTGTGGATATTTATGATTTTAAAATTATAAGTGTTATTAATAAATATTTTTATTTAAATTTTAAATCAATAATTAGTACAAGCTCTAAAGAAGCATTACTTACTTTTGTAATTTTTGATTCAATTTTTGAGAATATTTGTTCTTTTTTTGAAAGTACAAAAGAAGTATCTGAAGATGTCAGAGAAGCACCTAAAAGTACAGGAGAAATATCTTAAAAATTAGTTATAAAAAAGAGAGATATTAGAATACCTCTCTTTTTTACTTACATTCTGTGAATATTTATATTGTTAGAAAATTCTTCTAAATTAAAATGATTTAAAACTCCTATTAGTACTATATTATCAAAGTATTTATTCAACTTATCAATGTTCTTAAAAATAAATGTTAAATTATCATGGTCAAGTAATTCTAAATTATCTAGAGCAAGTAATTTAAAATATGAATCATTGCTTTGATATATGGCAGCCATCAGAGCAATTAAAAATATCAAACTTTCACCAGTTGACAGAGCTTCAAAAGATATCTCTTTAAAATTCATCATAAATCCAAAATCAACCTTATTCTTTTCATTTTTAATAAAAACAGTTTTATTATTAATTCCAATTTCTAATAAAAATTGGTCCATCAAATGTATAAATGGTTTTATCCCATTATTGATTAGATTGGACTTTTCTTGTTTTAAAAGTTTCTCTAATGATTTATAATGTTCTAATTTTATTTCTTTATCTTCTTTAATAGATTCATTTTTTTCTAACAGTATCATATTTTGTTTTATATCTAATTGTTGTTTCCATTTCTCTTTTAGATCAATTAAATCTTTTTCAGATAAAGATAACATTTTTTCAAGTAAATCTATATTATCAGAGCTATTAAATAATTTAAGTGTATGTTCATATGCTTCCAACTCAGCTGTTAGCTTATCTATATTCAAAATTTCTTTGTCAATATTATTAATTCTTTCTTTTATATTTGATAATTCAATGTTATTTTCTTTTATCTTATTTTCTTGTTTACTAATTATTTCTAAAAGACTATTTTTAGAATTATCAATTTCACGATAATCCTTTCTAGCTGAATTGTACTTAATTAATATATCATTATAAATATTGGAAAAGTCTTTTAATTCGTCATTTAAGGCATTTATTGACGCATTAAAGCCTTCCATGTTGCCACAGTATATATTTCCATCAATAATACATTTTTTCAGTTTATTTCGCTCATTTATTGTTTTTATTAAATCATTATTACTTTTAATTTTATTTTCTATATTAGTTTTTTCATTTTTAATTTCAATACCAGTGAGCTCTAGAGTTTTTAAAGTATTATTTAACTCTGATAGTTTTTCATTAATCTCATTATCAAATTTAAAATCTTGTAGTTTAAAAATATTTTTTTGTAACTTTTCTTTTTCACTATATAAACTTTTCTTTTTATCTTTATTTACTTCAACTTCATTTTTAAGATTATTATATTTACTTAAGACTTGGGATTTTTTTAGAGTTTCTTTTTTTATATTATCTATATCATTTCTTAATTTATAAATTTCTGACTGTTTCTTTTCAATTTCATTGTCTATACTATTGTTTATATCAATTTTTGTATCAAATTTTAATGATGTCAACTGAAAGATAACTGCTTTAATTTCTTTTATATCATTAGATATAATTTTTTTATTATTTGAAACATAATCTAATAGTTTATTAAGATTTTCTTCAAATGAATATTTTTCTTGATATGCATACATCAACTCATTTAGTATGTTTTCTGGGATGATACTATCTAGTTTTGAACTTAGATAATGTTTATCATACTTACCAGCTGATATTAAAGAATAAATTAATTTAGATTTATCATTTGAGTTTAAAGAAAGAAAAGTATTAATATCAAAAAAAGTTGTATTTATTCCAAGCTTATCTATTATATCTTTATTTTTACCACTAAGCTTACTCTCCTTAGATTCTGAAAAATAAAGCTCTTCACTACCACTTGATTTTTTTGAATTCAAGGATCTTTGTATAATCCCATTATCTGTATATAATTTTACAGAAAATCCATTTTGATATTTTGATATTTTCATCATATCAGCTGTTTTTTTATCACAGCCAGGTATGTATCCCAATACTGCAAATATAATACTTTCTAAAATAGATGATTTTCCTACTCCGTTTTTACCTGTTATGACTATTGGCTTTGATAAATCTATTGTTTTATCATCATAACATTTTACATTTGTTAAGTTTAGTTTTTGAAACATTTTAATACCCCCCTATTTTTGTTAAGCTGATAAATACAGCTAACTTTTATTTGCTAAAATATATAGCTTAAATTTTTATTTTCTTTTTATAATATGGGGCTATTTTTAAAAAATTTTGAAACTTTTTTTATTATATAAATTAATATGATATATGTTATTGTAGTTAATATAAATATTTATTGAAAGAGGTAAAATAATGAATATTGCTGAAAAAATAGAATTGAAGAGAAAAGATTTAGGATTTACAAAAGGACAATTTTGTAAATACCTAGAAATACATAGCAGTACATATACAAGGATACTAAAAAATAAGATATCTACTACAACTTTAATTAAAATTTGTAAACTTTTAGAATGGTCATTAGAAGACGAAAAAGATAAAAAACTTGTTTTTGTAAAAAGTAAATTAAAGGTTACATCATTAATAAGCATTCCATTAGCATGGATAATATATCTAAATGTTAAAGAAAAAGATAAATTTAGATTAAGACTTTACAGTGATAAAATTACTATAGAAAAAAGTATAGACAATGAATGTCCAGAAAGTGGTTTAATAGATGAAGTAGAAAAATTAATATATTTTCATCCTAATGCTGAAGGAAGAATAAGCCCACGAATACTGATACCATTAAAATGGAGAAGAATATTAGAAATAAAAGAGGAAGATATTTTTACTATAGGTATTTATAATAATAAAATAACGATGAAAAAGAAAAATAGATAGATTATAAATCTATCTATTTTTTTAGTTTTATATAATATCTTATTTGTTTAATATTCACTATTCAATAGCATTGTAACACAATCAATATCATCTATTACAAAAATTGTAATTTTAGTGTCTATTTTAAAATTTACATCTAGACTTTGTTCTATCTTATAAGTAGATGTATATTTAGGTACTTCTTGTTTATGTGTAATTAACATAGAACTAGAATCAATAGGAGTTATATCAAATACTTGAAGATAATCCTTTTTTATTTCTAACTTATCAATTAAATTCCACATAAATACTTGTAATTGAATTGAAATTTCATGCTCTACTCCTTTAGTAAGGAATTTTCTGCCTGTAAATAAATAACCACTGTCTGCTTTATTTTTTATAGATATGTTGTCATTTGGACTAGTTATTAATTCACTTTCTTTTTCTACTGTATTATGATCTAAGTTGTTTTTTTTAATTACAGTATTTCCTAATCTCAATTCATTTTCGAGATTTACTTTTGAAAGTTTAAGAGATTCTAATTTATCATCTTCTGTGAACTTACTTTTTAAAACTTCTTTAAGAGATAGTAGTTCATTTGTCTTAAATGAATATTTTTCTTTTAAACTATCTAATTTATCTGAACTAATTTTATTATAATCCATAAAATATTTAATTAAAGTCTTAGGCGTTTTCAAAGCAGAAAATTCAAATTTATAGTTGTTGCCAAGTGAAATAAATTCTCTAACTTTATTATCAAATGTAAACTCCTTCTCATAAACTATATTTAGGCCATAAATTTCACCTAAAAAACCAACCTTTCCACCATCCATAATTTCTCCAAGAGTTTCTATAGCTGTTTTATTATCAAAATAAGTTTTTCCATCTAATGTTATTTTAAAATCATTAGAATTAGAAGCATATACTTTAATATCTTCTTCTAATTTAGATATTGATATATTTAAAGCTTCTATAGAATTTTCTATTGACTTTATATCTTGTAAAGTAAGTAAATTTTGATTTAGAAATGCTTTTTTATTTAATTCAATTATCTGAATTTCTCTATTTATTTCACATAATTTTAATATTCTATCATCAGAACAAGCACATGCTTTTGTTTCAGCATAACTCATGAGTTGATTTCCAATATCTTCAGCAGTTCTAGAAGATGAAGAATTATTAAGAATTTGAGCTATATATTTTGCTTTTATTTCTATTGTCTGCCACGAATATGCGTCAAAAGAACCTTCAACTACATATCTAAAAATATATACCTCTTTATTTAAATTTCCTTGTCTTAATATTCTACCTTCTCTTTGTGAAATTGATGAAGGTTTCCAAGGTACATCTACATGATGAAGTGATTTTAAATGTTTTTGAAAATTAGTTCCTTCACCCATTTTAGAAGTAGAACCAATTAATATTCTAATAACACCATTATTAAAATCATCAATAAGTTTCTTTCTTTTTTCTGGTGTATTGGCATCATGTATGTATGCTATATCTTTTTCTAAAACATTATTTTTTAGAAGTTCATTTTTTATATCATTATAAACATTATGTGAACTTCCAGTAGGGGTTCCTAAATCACAGAATACTAGATGTGTACTTATTTTATCCTCATGATATAAAGAAGCTATATTTTCGCCAACTTTTATTATCTTTGGTGATATACCATCAATTCCAACTAATGCAGGGCTTACAGCCATTAACCGACCATCTGTAGTTACATTTAACATGTTATCTATTCTTGGATCATATGGGCCATTATGAATTTCCTCTGCACGTTTTACAAGAGAATCTATATATTCTTTCATTTGGTTTGTAGGTTTTATAATTTCTACTATAGGTTTTCCTTCTTTTACTTTAGGAATATCTAAATCTTCTATATCACAGATATTAACTACATCAGCAACTTGTCTAAATATATTAACTAGTTCTGGAACATTACAAAATTTAGCAAATCTCTGTTGGAATCTAAAACCTTGTCCAGTTGGATCTACTTCCATTGAAGAAATGATTGAACCAAATGTACTTGCCCAAGCATCAAAAGTATCTACTCTATAATGTTCTAGAGAAGGTTTATTTAAATAAGTAAGCAGAGTATACATTTCACAGATACTATTAGAAATAGGGGTTGCTGTAGCAAATGTAACACCTTTATTTCCATTAACAGATTTAAAATATCTTAGTTTATTGTATAAGTCTTGAGTTTTCTTTGTTTTTAAAGAAGATATTCCAGATACTTGCATAGTAGTATTAAAATATAAATTTTTAAAATTATGAGCTTCATCTATAAATAAGTTTGTTATACCAAGTTTTTCAAATGAAAGAAGAGCATCATCTTTACGCATGTCATTTAACTCTTTAATTCTATTTAAATAATTTTCTTTTATTGTTTCAAGTTTTTTTATAGAAAAGTTAGGACATTCATCTCTATAATACTTAAGTGTTTTATTTAATTCTTTTAGATCTGATTCTACTAATTTTAGTTCTGTTTCAGCTTCTAAAGGTATTAATCCTAAAACTGAGTGAGGAATTATTATACTATCCCAATTACATGTAACAATTTTAGCTATAATTTTTCTTCTATTGGCTTTAGAGAAATCCTTTGAAGTAGTAGCTAAAATATTTGCTTGAGGATATAAATTAAAATATTCTTTAGCAAATTGTCCAGACTCACAAAGCGAATTTGGAATAACAAATAGATTCTTATTACCTTTCTTTGAATCTATTTTAGAAATCCTATTTAATTCTTGTGCAGCTGTAATCATTGTATAAGTTTTTCCTGAACCAACACTATGGCACAGAAGAGTGTTACAATCAGAAGTAACTATTCTACTAGCTCCTTTTAATTGATGTTCTCGTAATTTTATATTAGGATTTATTCTAACATCATTTAGTATATTTTTGTATTCTTTTTCCTTATAATCTATAAACTTTTCATTGTATATATCAAGTAACTCTTTATGAATATAACTATTACTTGTTACATAGTTATGAAAAGCTATAAGCCATTTATCTAATATATTCATAGCAAGTTGAGTTTCTTCTAAGTTTTTGACAGAAACTTCTTTACCATTTTGAGTTTCTTTATCAGTGACAGTTATAGTCTTCATGTTTAATGCTGCTTCAACAATAGATAAAGATTTTCTTCTTTTTGTACCCCATATAAACTCATTTTTATTTATAGGTATATAAGCAGAACAATTTATTGAATAACCAAGGTGTGTTGAATATAATAGTTGAATTGAATTTTTTCTAAGATCTAATGTCTTTTCAATAAAATCAGATTTTATATTTGAAGGTATCCAAGTAGATGAAATGTTAAAAAATACATCTGTTTCATATTTAGGTTGATTAGCTTCTAGAGCTTTAACATTCACCAAAAAGGCATTATCATTTACTGATGCTTCTTTGGCTATTTTTAATTTTTCTTTAACATATCCACTTAAATAACTATCTCTATCTACTAAATATCCTGTCAAAGGATCAATATAAGCAAGTTGCTTAGATAATAATTCATCTTTGACACTATGATATGATTGATTCATGAGGCTACAGATATAATCAATATTTAAATATCCATAATTATTAAATGCAATCATAATAGCATCTTCTATTTTTTCAGGTTTTTTTTCAGATTTTGATTTACCTATCGTTCTTTTTGAAAACATGTCAGCTTTTTTATATGTATCATTTTGCTTGTTATATATTTCTAAAGATGCTACAAGATAGTATAAAGTATCTTCAGATAAAAGCTTTTTATTTCCTCTAGAACTTATGAAACCATACTCATAGATATATTTATCATATTCAGTATTTAAACTACTCTGAAGGTCATTTAATTCGTTATCTGTACAGTTATTAAGTTGAGCTTGTATTATATTTTTTATAGTCTCTTTAATTATTATAAATTGTTTTAATTTTTCTTTTCTTTTGCCAACTAAAGAAGAAGGTATAAGATATTTTCCTTGTTTTTGATAAATCAATTCATTTTCTAATATAAACTCACCTTCTTTTAGTTCATCATCAACATCAGTACAAAGTTTTAATTCATCTTCTTCATACATATATGCATCATTTAGAGGTGTTTCATAAATATCTGAAGGAAAATATTTTAATAATTTATCATAATCACTAATAGATAAACTTTTTGCATTTTTTAAAATTTGTTTTGGACCATATTGAGAAGAAACTATTTTCATTTCTCCTAACATCATATGAGGGTTATTTTTATAATAACTATTTATAAGAAAGTCTTCATAATTAACAATATCTACCCAATCTTCAGAATGTAACTTATTATTATTTTTTCTTAGAAATATTATGTCTGTAGTTGTATTTGTATCACAAAAAACTTCAATAGGAAGTCTTACAGCACCTATAAAATCACACTTTTTATCTATAATCCTTCTAACACTAGTATCTGCTTTATCCAGTGTACCTGAACTTGTTATAAATATAATTAATCCCATATCTCTTACTTTTTCAATTGATTTTATAAAATAATAATCATGAATGTTTAAATTGTATTTATTTAGATGTTTATCTTCTGTATCATAAGGGTGAATTGTACTAAATGGAACATTTGTTATGCATAAATCAACACTTTCATTTTTAATTTTACTATCTTCATATTTAGTATTTATTATTTTAGATGATGGATATAAATATTTAGCAATGTCAGAGCTTAATTTATCCATTTCAATACCTAATATTTTAGAATTATAATACATATCTTCAGGCATAAAGCCTAGGAATCTACCAGTTCCACAAGCAGGTTCTAATATACGACCTTTTTCAAAGCCAAATCTATCTAATACTTTGTAAATAAACTTTATAACTGTTGCAGGAGTATAGAAACTAGTTAAGCATGAAGCTTTTGCACTATCATAATAATTTCCTAAAATATTTTTTAACTCTTTATCACTCTTAGAATTTTCAGTGAATTTTTTTGAAAGACCACCCCATCCAACATATTTTGCTAAAATAGATTGTTCTTTAGTAGTTACATCTTTTTTTGAATCATTTAGTCTATTTAATATGTTTACTGCATCTAAATTATTTTGATAGCGTTCTGAATTATTATTTGATAGATTCTCTCTTGATAAAAAGAAATCAGATATATCTGATTTCTTTTCATTAATTTTAGAGCTTAGATTTGCAATTTGTTTAAGAAAAGTGTTTTGAAAAAGTTTATCTGAAGTAGTTTTACTAAATTTCTTTATGTTACTATCAATATTAGGTTTTGACTCTTTATCAGCTTTTGTATTATCTACTTTATCAAAAGATAAATCAAACAAAGAAACTTGATTTTTTAAGTGTTTTTTATTTTTGTCTTTATTAGATTTTTTTGACTTTTTGTTGTTGTCATTTTTACTTAATTCATTAAATTTAGATTTAAAAAAGTTTATTAAATTACTCATTTTTTTCTCCTTTTAAATTATTTTTATAGGGTTTCTGCATACTGTATTAGAAGTTTTATTTCCTTGTTATTTAGGTTTTTAACTTCTTCTAAATTGACATCAGGAAACAATATTTCAATTGCTTTCGTTAACTTATCTGGAATTGTTTTTTTGCATTCTGCATATTTGGCTGATAGAATTAATCTCTCATTAGAGTATTCTTTTTTATTTATTTCTTCATCATAGTTTTGAATAGATTTTAAATACTCTAAGTCCACTGCATCTATGATTTCATCACTATCAATAGCAACAAGCTTACAATTCAATACATTAGCATTTAATAACTTAGCACTATTTATAATTTCATTAATATCTTTATCATCTTCATAAAAATAGGGTATAGTTGTAATTGCCATTCTATAACCAGGTATACCAGTTATATTAGTTATAGGGCAATTGAACTGAGGTAATTTTTTTAAAGCGTTTCTCTGACTATAAGATAGTGCAGTTCTATCAGAAAGATTTTTGTTAGATAAATACTGACTCAAAGTTTTTTGGACTTCTGTATTTTTTAGATTTACAACTATTTCTAATGATGAATTAATAGGTATAATATAATTTTCATTAGTATTTGTTGATGTTCCTCTTTTTAATATTTCACCAGCTGTATAATCTTCTGAAATAACATGGCCAAGAGAATCTAAAAGGTAGGATTCTGTATTAATACTTGCTGTGGCTTGAGTCATTATTTCATTACCATTATAATTTGAAACTGCTACTGAAGTAGAAATTGCTTTAAAAATTGATCCATCATCGTTGTTAATAACATATGGATTTTCTCTATAATCTCCATCAAAATAGATTCTATCTGGTTGAAAAACACTTGCTCCTACTAGTTTATTTACATAAAATACACCTTTTAAAGTAAGACTTACTTTTTCGTCTTTATCAAATATAATTTGTTCCAGTTCTTCAGACAATTTTAATGAAATATTTATTTTTTTCATAATGTATTCCTCCTAATTTTATATAGCTGATATATACAGCTTAAATTTAAGTTGCTAATTAATAGCTAATTTTTTTATTAAGTACAATATGGTACAAATTTTATTTTTTTTTGAATAAATAATGAAATAAATTTAAAAAAGCATAAAGAATTAGATTAAAAGGAACTGTTATCAGGAATAGTTTTTTAAAAAAGAAAATATAAAAAATTTATTTAGAATATTTATGCTGATAAATAAAATAAGTTGAAATTATATAATTCTAAATGGACTTGTTATTTCTCATGCAAAAAGAATCCTTTGCTTTTGAATATATACTTTTAAAAGAAGCTATAATTATTGATATAATAGCATCTCTTAAGAAATAATTTGAGCATAACATTCCATGGCTTAATACAAAATAAGTATATTGACCATCAGTATAGCATCCACTTTGAATTGTTCCATTATAATCTAAATTTTCATTAATGAAGGAAATAATATCAGAATCAAGCAATATATCAAGAGCAATAATTTCAGCATCATCTTGATAAATATCAAAAAAAATATCAGTAAAATCATCCTCATAATCATCATCGTCAGAATAGTAGGAGAGCTCTTGTTCTATATTTTTCTTTATTGTTTCAAATACATTATAGATTTTAGATTCTAATTTAGGAGAAGTAACTATTTCATAGAAAGAACTATGAAAGTAATTTATATTTAATCTATTTTTTAAAATAATAAGGAAGTCTTCTATATCATCTGGAAGATGCCAAGAAATACTTTCATCTTCAATATTGGATGTAAATTTTGATAGAGTATTTACATCATTGCATGATAATATATTAAATTTCTCAAGATATTTTAAAATTATTATATCAAGATATTTATTTATTAAAAAATTATTTTTTGAATATTCATCATAATAATAATTTATGGCATCATTCATGTATAATTGTAAAGCTGAAAAATTACTTTTATTTTTAATATTTTTCATATAAAATATTTTAAAAGCTAACATTTCTATATAAGAATCTTGTAAAATCTTTTTCTCATAAGTACCAATGTTTTTAAACAAATTAAGTTCCTCCTTGTAATATATCAATTACTTATATAAAACTTTAATAATAAAGAAGCTGATATAAAACCAGCTCTTTATTATTAAAGTTAAATTTTTATTTTAATGAAATCATGTCTGTATCAAAAGTGTATATGTTTTTATATAGTTTATTTAAACATACAATGTTATTAGTTATAATAAACGCAGTTGTTGCACTCAATACATTTGTTGCAAAATTTTGAGGATGTTCACTTATATTAGAGCAAGTATATCCTTCTTCAACTATTTCATACTCGTCATTATATTTTAAAATTTCAGGGAAATAGCTACAAACAGGTTGTTTAATTATATTTTTATTATCTTTTAACCCAATTACAGTTTGTCCAGTTCTGTCATTTCCTTCTCCATTCCCTGTATCAATATATACCAATGATTCAATATCATTATCATTAAATACATCATTAAGTACAGTACGAGCTTTATTATTATCAACGCATCCAATTAGTATAAATTTTTTGAAAGAGTTTTTAATTATATCTGTAATCATTTCTTTACTCTCTAAATATTTATCAATAAATGAAATATTTATCATTAATTTACTATATCTTTTTGCAAGAACTTCAGCTTTATTTTTACCTAGATCTTTACTAGTAAACTTTTGGTTACGATAGTTTTTATTTTCAACAGTATCTCCATCAATTAGTATAATCTCATTAATTCTCCTTTCTGAGATTGATAATTGAGACAATAATGTTATTAAGTGACTACCTGTTGCACCACACCCTACTATTATTATGTTATACATATTTTTTACCCCTTACATTTAAAATTGCTATATGTTGCTGATAAATAGCCAGTAGTTTTATCATCATTAGGTTCAAGCATCCATTTAGGGGTTCTACCAAGCTCTATATATCCATAATCATGAAGTATTTTTTTTGTTAATTCCTCTATTTTTAAAGCATTTATTTCTTCTTCTGTTTCTAATTCTATTAATGTTTTTCCAAAAACCTTCACTATTATCTTAGTATATTTTTTACATTCGTTTTCTAGCTCTAGATAAGGATTAATAACCTTTTTTTCTAAATTATTTTCAGTATTCTTTGTTGTTTTTTTCTCCTTTTTTAATACTTCAAAGTGTTCTTTAAATAAATTTTCAAAATTCATTTTCATATCCTCCATTATATTTTAATTAATATTTATTAATGTCACAATTCCAAAAAAGTTTTACAATATTATTGTTATATTCCACAGAACAAGAGATATAATCTTTTGAAAAATATTCATAAGGAATATTGTAAGACTCTCTATATATAGGATAATTACTATTTTTTAACCAATATATTTGCATGGTTTGTGTCCAGTCAATAGGGAAAGAAATTACATGATACTTTCCAGTTAAAGTTTCTTCTTTTTTTATTACATATACAGGTCCTTTATTTATCTTGTGTAGAGTTTTTTTGTTGAAAATTAAATACTCATCTGGATAGAAACTGTAACTCCAAAATAAGTTAACTATATTTTTTTTATATTTTACATGGCATGATAAGTATTCTTCTGTAAAATAATCATGAACTACATTATAATATTCTGTAGCTATAGGATAGTTATGTTTTCTTAACCAATAGTGTTGCATCTTTCTTGTCCAATTCTTAGGAAAGGATAAGCTTTCATACTTGCCATTATTTGTTTTTTCAGATTTGACAATGCAAATGTGTGCTTTACACATAGTATTTAAAATTTTTTTCTTGAAAATTATAGGTGTTTTCTCTAATTCTGCACAATATATATATAGATCCAAATTATATTCTTCATCAAATAGATGTTTGATATCTTCAACGATAAATTCTAAGTAATTTCCTTTGTTATCAAGTAACTCAAAAAGTGAAACATCACAAGATGTATATAAATTGAATAGTTGAGTTGTATCAACGGACTTTTCTATAACACTTCCATCATTAGTAATATATTTTATATTTAATACTTCACATTTTATTTTACAATTATTTTTACCTAATAAAAAAATCATCTTTTACCTCCAATAAGTACACTAATATTACTTACAAATAGACTTAATCCATTCATCATAAATACAACATTCTACTAATAAATTGTCATCAAATGTTTTATGATTTAGATGTTCTAATAAAGCAAGAAATTCTAAGTGTTTTGTATTTCTTTCTATAGAAAAATAGTCAATTGTATTTGGCATACTAAAAAATATATTTGGAATTAAAAATAAATTATCAAAATTATTAAGATTTAAATTAATATTATTTGATCCAATACAAGCACTTGTTTCAGGACCAGGTGTATTTGTAAATGGATAAAAAAACAATTGAGTATTTTCTTTTATATGCTCAGTATCAGATGCAACTATGAATAGTCTGCTAAATATGTTATTAACAACTTTTATAGCAAATAATAAGTTTGGCATTCCTACATCACTATAATAATCTTTACCAAATGACATAGGAGAAGGGGATTTTTTTCTAAGAAATACATAAACATATGTATTTTTATTTGTTTGAATAGAATGAATGAATTTTATATTGTCATGTTCTTTATAAATATGATTATAAATAGGCTTGAAAATTTGTTTTTTTGGTTTCGTTTTATAGGCAGAAGTTAAGCTACTCATGAAATCTGATACATTAATATCATAACTTTTTTTTCTGCCATTTAAATTTTCTATGCAATGTATAACATTACTGTCCTCTAAAAATTTAAATGATATATCTTTCATTGTTTTACTACCTCCATACAATCTAATATTAATAATATTGTAAGTTTAAGATTTTTTTGTTTAGCTTAATATATTTCATCTACATCCATGCTCATGTTTGTAGATAATATACTTGAATTCAAAAATTCAAAAAGAGTCATATCAATTAGATGAGAATTTTTAGAAGGATCTTTTTTAAAAAGAATATCAAAAACCTTAATAAAGATTCTAGCTGGTAAATTTATTAAAAAATCGTCATCTACATCTTCTGATTCTGAAATACTACACATTTGAAGTAATTTTCTTATCAAGATATCATCATCTGATAAAGTTTGTATTTGATTGAGATTATTTTCTAAGTCATTAAAGTTAATCATATAAATCACTCCTAATTTTCATAATTTGATTCTTTTAGTTTATTTTCATAAAAAGAATTACATTTATGAAATTTCATACAATTATTAATTGTTTTATTAGTGAAATCACAACAAGGCATATTAAATCCCAATAACTCATACAAAGAATCATCATAATGGACACAATTTGCACATCTTACAAGGTGGAACTCTTCATCTAAAAGTCCTAAAGCATTATTTTTAGGGATTACAATAGTTCCATTTGTTTTACTAGATTTTGAATAAAGTAGTACAACTGATTTTTTTTCATTATTTTTTTTCATTGTAGTTTTTCTAAATTTAATATCCATATTATTGGCATGACTTACCTTAAATCCTAAATTAAATAAAAACTTTTTTATGCCAGATATATTTCCATCTTCCATAAGTATTTTTATTGTATTTTCTCTAGTGATTGTAATGATATTATTTGTACTATCTAATTTTGAGTAAAATAATGCAACTTCTTTTTCTTCATTATTTTCCTTAGATTTAAATTTTTTTAAGGCAGTGTTTGTTCTAGCTGGATATCTTACTTCGAACCCTAGATTGAATAAAAATCTCCTTGTTTTAAGAATATTTTGTTTGTTAATTTCGTTAAAGTTTTTAAATATTTCACCTAATTCTTTTTGATAGAGTAAAGATAATGATAAAGTTTTTGATTTCATGAAAAGACCTCCTTTTATTTTTTATGCTGATAATTACAGCTGGTTTTTATTTGCTAAAAGATAGCTTTAATTTAATTTGTATATAATATGGGGCATTTAGGAGTCTTTTTTGAAAATTTTTATAAGAAAATAAAAAAACTGTTATTAGAATGATTTATAATCACTTAATAACAGTTTTAATTATTAACATTATTTTTTATGGTACGAATAAGAATATATAATCTAAAAATGTTTAAGAATTAG
Source organism: Clostridioides sp. ZZV14-6345 (assembly GCF_020657775.1). Classification (NCBI taxonomy): domain Bacteria; kingdom Bacillati; phylum Bacillota; class Clostridia; order Peptostreptococcales; family Peptostreptococcaceae; genus Clostridioides; species Clostridioides sp. ZZV14-6345. Next base: position 16,168 of record NZ_JAGWCX010000023.1, read on the forward strand.
TATTTTTTAGTTCATATTTCCAGGCTTCACCACTTCTTATTTTTTCTCTCTCAAAATAATTTGGATATCTAACAATAGGAAAAGGAGGTTTGTAAATAGGAGTAATATTATTTAAAGTACAGTAACGGATGTTAAAATCTTCATACCTTAGAGTGTTATCTTTTGTAATCCAAAAGAAATCTTCTACACTCATGGCAAGATTACTTCTACAAATATCCCAAACATCATAATATCCTAATTTAAATTCTTTTAATATAGAAGGTACCTCTGGTCTACATTCTTGAATAACTCTTTCCTCAATCCAAATTCTTATAAATTCATCCCATTTATCACTATCTAAATTTTTGAAAATATTTGTTATTGGAAATGGGTTCATTCCCTTATAATTTTTATTTTGCTTAAATGAGAATTTATCATTTATTATATTATATATTAAGATTCCTGCTGTATCGTTTTTATATTTTAAAAAATATAAGTCATTGTTTCCGATTACTCCATTATTTTTGATGATTAGTTTATCATCAAAATTTAGCTTATCATAAAATAAATTATTCATATAAAATTCCCCTCTCTTTTAAATATTCAATTCTTACTTTTAATAAGTGTTTAATACATTCTAATCTATGTTGTTTCAAAAGATCTTTATAGCTATCAACAATTTCTAATATTTCATTAGTATTAATTTTTAGACTTATATCTGATATTAACTCAATTTGCTCATAATGTGATATTCGAAATGGTTTACATTCATCTATTGATTCAAGAAATTCAGGATCATCCAGCTCCAACTCCTCATCAATGATATTTCCATATAATGCAAAGCCATGATCAAAAAGAGGTGCAAATTTTAAAGTACCTTTTTCATCTTGAAGCATACCAAAATTTCTTAGATGTCTATCAATATTATTAATTAAGAAATCTACTATTATCATAGTATCCAACTCTTTTTTATTTATATTAAGATTATTTATTAAATGATTATATAAATCATCAGTGTTATTGCCAACAAGTTCTCTCATTGTGATATATTTAGATAAATTTGCAAAATCAAAGGAATAACAAATATCATATACTTTATCATTTCTGTTTATTTTGTCATAGTAATATTTTACATGATTTACTTTTAAACTATCCAATATTTGAGATACCAATACTTCTGTCAATGGTTGAATATTGCTATATGTATTTCTATACTTAACACCAGTTTTTATATATATTAGTTGTCCATTTAGATAAGCGGTCCATTTATATAACATACCCTTAGATGAAGCATTTGCTCCAAAAGTACCATTTATATTAAATTTATTTTTTTCATATGAATTTAACATTTTTATTATATTCTCCTTTTGAGTATATTTATATTAATATTATCAAAGTTTATTGATTTTTACAGTACTTTATCTAAATAATTTTAGAGTGAGGAAAGCTCTGAAAAAGAACTACACTCTTGTAGTTTATAGTAAAGTATTTCAAGTGTTATGCTATCATCAAAATATATATCTATGCTATTATCAAGTACATATATTTTTGCTATAGTTCTATTGTCATAATAAAATAGTTTTACAACTGTTATATTTATAATTGTTTCTTCAATATAAACTTTCCAATCTACTTCAAAATCATGTAGTGTATAATATTCTTTTTCATCAATTACTTGATTAATAAATAATGTATCTTTAAATTCAGATTCATTATAAGTATCAATAGCTTTCATATTATCAAAAGAATAAATATTACTTTTGATAGTTTTATATGGAAAATTGATGTTACTGGGTTTGTTTTCATATAACTTATTAATTGAATGAAACAATAAAATTAACAATAAAAGATAGATTAATTGTTTTGGTAAAATCAATAGTAGACACAATAATGAAATTAATAGGTATATACTTACACGTAACTTTTTAAAAACATTTACAATAAAAAATATACTATGTTTATTTAATTTTTTTACTTTAATCATAAATATTCCTCCTAATTGCTGACACATGCAGCTTATTTTTATATACATTAAAATGCTTAAAATTTTTATTAATTATAATATGGGATAAAAATTAAATATTTTTGAAATAAATTTAATTTTCATTGTTTTATAAACATACAAAACAGGCCAAACATATTTATATGTTCAGCCTATTTCATATTTCAACTAGTACAAACTTCTTTAATTCTTTAATTAGATATTATTTATCTATTTTATAATCATAATTTTTCTTTCTCTTGTATTGTGAGATTTATTTATATTAATATTAGGGGTTTTATAATGTAATGCTAAGATATAGAATGAGAAGAAATATTATATTTACCACATATATCATAAAAGGACCTTATCCAGAAAGATAATCAATAGGTGTTTAATCTTTAGATGAGAGGTTGTATTTTTAGAAAATGATTTCAAATCTTCATTTCCATTAAGCCTATATACTAATCCATTCTCTAAATCGTTCATTGCATATACTTACTGTATTAGCTAATTCGGACACACTTCTTTCCACTTTAACATAAAAATATGCTCCCTTAATGATAATAGTTTTTTATTTAAACTATACACTAGAAAGGGAGCATATCATTTAATTAAACCCTTGTACTATCTATATCAAGATAAAATTATAAATGCTTAAACGTTTTTAGTGTAAGATGTATATGTTTCACCTGTTTTTACTAAATCATATGGAAATACAGCTCCTCCTTCATAATTTAAATTTACACCTGCAGTTGATTTATATGCTTTATAAACTAATTGAGAACAATAAAATGAATTTGTAAGTTCTGGTTGCTCAAATACCCAGTTATATGGTAGATTTCTTTTATTGTATGCCCATGTTGATGAAGTCTTATCTTGAGCTGTTGTAGTTTTTCTTACGCCTAAACCATAGACACTATTATATCTATCACGCCAATTATTATTATAAACCTTTACCCCACCTTCAGGGAAAGATTCAACTGTAGTTGTAGCTGTATGAACTATTCCTGCATGTCCTATAAGTTTTCCGAATTTACCATCTTTAGTAACAAGTATAGCACCTATCCTTGTTGGATATGTACCTGATGTTGCTCTTTCAATGTTTGGGTCTTTATCTGTACTTTCTACACCATTTTCACGTAACTCTTGATCTATTTCTTCAAATCCATCTAATTGTTTTTGAATAATAGCTTCATCACTTTGACTTTCAACCTGTTGAACTTCATTTGCAAATGATAGTATACTTGAATTGACAAAAACTAGACCTAATACTAAAGCACCTGAAACATATTTTTTAATCCTCATAATTCACATCCCCTTTATATTTTTATATTTTAACTATTCAAAAGAATAATTAATTATTAATAAAAAACGATACAAAAGTCTTATTCTCATATTCTTTTAATTTAATAGATTTTTTTAGTTTAAAATCACTTAAATTATAAATATAGATTTTTTTTCCATCAGAAGATAAAAATTCATCTTTATTTATACAGCTTGAAATATGCTCATTTTTTGTTTCATATTGATTTATTTCTAAACTATCTATATCTAATCTAGCTATCCTATGTTTAGTTGTTTCACCCAAAGAGTTATTTTCGGTTATGTACAGATAGTTTTTATCATCAAATATTTGAGATAAATTATCAAAAGGTAATTCAATGATCTTAGATGAGTAATCATTTAAGTTAATTCTTATCATTTTATTTGAAAGTGCATCATTACCATCTCTTTCCTTTAATATATATAGATTATTATTTATGATTTTTGCACCTGTTACATAACTTCCGTCTGATATATCAATGCTTTTTTCAACATTTAAATTTTCCTTATTTAGAACTGATAGAACTAATTTATATTTACTTGAAATTTCTTTAAATGATATTAAATATAATTTTTCATTGTTTTCAACTAATACTATTCCTATGCCTAAATCTTTTAATATTGTCGATTTTAGTACTTGATTAGATTTTAAATTTGTTTTAGAAAGTGAGATTTCGTCTAGACTAGAAGATCCTGAGTAGATATTTTTTTTATCAGATATAAAAAAAGTTGGATTATTTCCTTTAGATGACACTATAGTTTTAGGATTTAATGAATTTTTATTTATTTGGAGAACAAAATCATTTACGCTACTGTTTGTTACAGGAGCTATGTAATAAATATTTTCATTAGTATCATCTCCTATTTTTTTAAAACCTGCTAAGGTAATTCCTCCATAGTTGATTTTTTTATCACCTTTGTAATTGCCATCTGAATCATATAAAGAAATTATAGAGCTATTTTCCATAGATGTGTTAATAGTAGCATATTTATATTCTTCATCAGCAGTTTTTGAACAACCTGTAATTGTTACAATCAATAAAGATAATAATGCTAATTTTTTCATATACCCTCCTAATATTTATATATAATTGATTCTACTTGAATAGTATCACATTTTTTCAGAAAAATCAATATTTTCTCATAAATGGTCGTTTAAAGTTCATAAGTGGGCAAAATTATGTAGAATAATATAATAAATTATTAATATAAAACATAAAATAGCATATCAATTAAGATATCCTAATTAATTTTTTCAAAAAAATCTTTAAAATGAACCATATTACTTAGGACATATAAAATAGCTATCTATTAGCAAATAAAATCTAAGTTGCGATTGTCAATATAGAGAAAGGAGAAAAAATATGGTTTAGTAGTTAAAAATTTAGTAAAAATAATTTAGAAATATCAAAGGAGGCATTATGAAAAATAACAAAAAAAGTTTAAGTTTATTAAAGGAGAATATAGAGAATGAAACAGGTGTTAAATTTGATACTTTAGAAATAGGAGATATACTTTTATCTGTAGATAAAGAAGAGTTTGGCAGATATGAGCTTTTTAAGATAGTGCAATTAGATGAATTTGTATTTTTGATTGATTGTGATGAAAATGGAAATCTTATTAAATTTGGAAATGAAAAAGATATCTTGTATATAAACATAGAATCACATAAAGAATTTATTTTAAACAACTCTGAATATATACAATTAAATACACTTGGGAAAAAAGCTTTTAGAGATTTAGCAAATGATTATTCATTTACTAAGTTTAGTAAAAAATAAGAAAGAAAAAATATGAGAGGAATAGATAATATGATAATAAGAAAGATAGCACCAGCAGAACTAAAAGTAATGAAGTTTATTTGGGATTCAGACATTCAATTAGCATCAATTAATATTACTAATATTATGTATAAAAGATATGGATGGAAACAAACTACAACATTAACACTACTATCAAGATTAATTAATAAAGGTATTTTAAGTTCAAAAAAAATTGGAAAATATACTTATTATAAAGCTATAGTTATGAGGAATGAATACATAAACTTTGAAACTGAAGAATTCATTCGTAATGTATTTGACGGTTCATTAGTTAATTTCTTAGATTCATTAATAACTTGTGAGCAATTAACAGATATGGAAAAAGAATACCTAGAAATTTGGAGGTACTATTTAAAATAAAAAATCAAAAAAGCTATATTAGTAGAGAATAATACTCTTATATAATATAGCTTTTCATTTGGAGTTTATAATATAAATTTTATAAAATAATTCATTTAGTATAAGGAAACTTTAGTAATTTCGATTAAAGATTTTGAAGGAAAATCATGATGTATTATCTTTGGAATGAAACTGATTCGTAGATTTTCTTGGTTATTATAAATCTCACGAGTACAAAACCCATTTTTTAATTCATATAAAATTGAATCAGAAGTGTCTTCTGGCCATTCAAAGATACCAATATAAAAATCAATAGTTTCTCTTACCTCTTCACTAAATATATCATATGTATATATCTTACCAAGCATAGGTTTTAAGTTAGATATTATACTTGATATATCATCTTGTCTTGAATTATAGTAATAAAGTAATGAATAAAGACTATTCTTAATAGCATTCTTCAGCTCACACAATGAAATTTGATGAGTTTTATACTTATTAAATAAATTGTTAAATAGCTCAAAATCATTATACATAATTGTATCAAGATTTTTATCAGCAGGAGACAGATACAGCTTTTTATTATTTATAAAAGCTCCACATTTAGAAATTTCTTCCTTTGATATGCAAGTTTCTATGTATCTATCTATGATTTTATCATAATATTTTATATTTATTTTTAAACTTTCAGTCATAAAAATACCTCCTATAAATTTTAAAGTTAAAGTTTATAATATTGCCCAAACACCTTTTTCTCGTCTAGTAAAAATAGGATTTATTTGAAGTGTTTGCCTAACTTTTTCTCTCCAAAATTTATTTGAATTACACTTTTTATGACCTTCAATTTCTTTATAGATATCTTCTAATTTTGCTATTTTTCCTAATCTCTCTATTACAGTAGCAACTAAGTCCTTCCAAGTTATGCTTATACTATCTCTTAAGTCACAAGTACCTTTTTGTACTATTGAAAAATCTAATGTATATGAATAATCTCTTCTAAGAACTATTGCTGTTTCATGAGCTATCCTTATGAAATTTTCTTTTTTATAAGATTTTGTATCACTAAGACAATTATTCTGTTCTTTTACAATTATTTGTTCTAAAGTTCCTATTTTATCCATATCTAGCAACATAGAATATAGTTTTCCCTGTTTTTTTATATCAGCTGTAAGAATTATGAGTCTGCCACCTTTTTCTAATGATGCAAACTGTTTTGATAAACAATAATTTATTTTTTTCATAAATAAAGAATAATCTTTAATGTGAGATAAATCATTTTTTAATGGAGTACTCCCATAAACGTGTCCACTGTATTTTATAATATCCCAATATGGTGGATGCCAAAATATGAGTTTATTTCGCTCCTTTATCTCATCTGTTATCAAATCAAATCCCATGTTTAAATCATAACAATTAGATTGAATACCTAATTTATCTGCGACATCTCCAGTTGTATTACTTCCACACATATAATCACTAATACAATCAGAGTGATAAACATTAAGTAGATCAACGATAAGTTTACCTGATGTATTTCCACGATAACTAGCATTTCCATAATCTCCTCTTTCTTTATAGCTTACTAAACTTCTCATATCCAATTACCTCCTTATTGCTGACACATGCAGCTTATAATTTCATTTGCTATAAATCAGCTTTATCTTTATAACTAATATGGTTCATTTTTAATCATTTTTTGAAAATTTTATTTAAGGAGGTTATTATATTTTGAAGTTATATTTAAAATGAGTTTATAGTTTTATATATTTCATAAAAGTGTCATTAATAAGATTACAATCTTCTAAAGATTTGATTAGACTTTCTATTGAATTTGAATGTATATTATCAAAAAAACACATAGTTTCAAAGTTTAAGTAGTCTCTATTTTCAACTATAACTTTATAATGTGTGTATCTACCAATTTTTTCAGTTGATAAAAAATTTCTTTTAACTAACTTTGATAATAATGAAAGGGTTGTAGAAGGTTTCCAATTGTATTTATTTTCCATAGCATACACTATATTTTTAGAAGACATTTCATAATCTGTTTCCCAAATAAATTTCATTATTTTAAATTCTGATTTTGGTATTTTTGTTATAGACATATAAATTATATTCCTTTCTTATAAAAAATGTATATATCAAAGCTATTCCATTTTATAAAATAAAAGTTATTATATATTTGGGTTAGCAATATATGTATAATTTCTGTATGTTTTTGAAATATAGTACTTGAATATAACCATATTATTTATATATGTTACTTCATAGGATGTTGAAGTTTTAGTAGCTTTATTTGAATGTATTGGATAATTATTATTTTTTAGCCAAATTATTTTCATATATTTATGCCAAAATCTTGGGAATAAAAATTTCTGAAATTTTATAATTGTTTTTTGGTCCTCAAAAACAATTAGGATAGGTGAAATTTTTATATTTACTTTATTAATTCTCTTTGATAAATCATTTTTATCATTAGGTATAAATAAATCTGGACAAAATGCTGAGATATATACTGTACGATTTCTCTTTGATAAGGTGTTAATTTTCTCTATAAAAAATTCTAATTTATTTCCATTTGGTTCTATAAAATTTAAAGCTTCTATATTACTATTAAGAGATAAGGCCTTTAACTTATAAGCACATACATTCTCTCTTATACATTTCCCACTTTCAGCTATATTAAAATCTATGTACTCAATTTCAATTTCTTTTTTTATAATTTTTTTACCATTTTTTCCTTGTATTTTTATCATAATTAAGCTCCTTTTGCGACATATAGGCATTTAAATTATAAAACATATACTATATGTATATATTAACATAAAATAAGCATAAGTGGGATGTTTATATTCTATGGATTTTAAATTTCATATTTATGATTAAAATAAATATTAGTATAGAATTGCTACTGTTAATGAGAAAAAACTAGATATAATTACAAATAAAAAAGATGTCTGAATTTATTAAGACATCTTTTTTATTATTAGATTTCTATTACTTTATGCTTCTATTTTTTATGACTGATTGTATAATGTCAATTATAAGAGTCAATTCTTTACTATCTAAGTCACTAATAAGTTCATGTATACTATTACTAGTTAATGAACCTGATTGTAATTTATTAAGCTTGTCATCATTTTTCAAAATACAGTTAGATGAGATATTTAGTGAATTAGTAATTCTTATAAAAGTAATGAGACTAGGAGCTTTTACTTCCTTTTCTATATTTGAAATATATGCTTTTGATAAACCTGTTGATTTATAAATATCTTCAAGAGTTAAGTCTAATTTTTTTCTTTGCTCTCTGATCCTTTTCCCTATTAATGTTTTATCTTCAGTATTCATTTTTATAATTTTCTATAGTCAATGATCTCTTTTACTAATTTAAGAATAGCTTCTTGTTCCTTTAAAGTTAAACTGTCAATTAGTTCATAACACTGCGAAGACATGGTATCAACATACTTTTCATTCTGTATAATATTTTCAAATAATACTTCTAAAGGTAACTCTAGTGCATTCGCAATTTTTAAAATAGATCGAAGAGATGCTCTTCTTTCTCCCCTTTCAATCTGTCCAATATACGCAGGAAATAAATCTGTTTTATTAGCCAATACATCTTGACTATATCCTAGTCTTCTCCTCTGATTTCTTATTCTTTTTCCAATTATATTTTCTATATTATTCAGTTCTAACATTTGCATCCTTCCTAATTAACTATATTAGTAATTTATGAACATATATATTTAGGTGATAATTATATATAAATAATATACTATGAGTGTTATAAATATATGCAAATAGTATATTATTTTAGTAATATATGTATATATAATATTTGACAAAAAGAAGATAAATATGATTATCTATATCTTTTATATAAATATAGATACCAAAAACTTTTACTGGTATCTATACAATAGTTTATAAAAATTTAAAAATAGAATTTATAACTTTTAAGTTCAAGTTTAATATTGACAGTAGAACATGTTTTTATAACTCTCTATATTTTATAATTTCTTTTATTAATTTAAAAATAGCTTTTTGTTCTTTCAATGTTAGACCATCAATTAATTCATAACACTGAGAAGATATAGTATCAACATGTTTTTCATTCAGTACAATATTTTCAAATAATATTTCAAGAGGCATTTCTAATGCATTTGCAATTTTTAAAATGCTATTAAGTGATGCTCTTTTTTCACCACGTTCAATTTGACCTAAATAAGCTGGAAATATTCCTGCTTTTTTTGATAATACTTCTTGGCTATATCCTAATCTTTTTCTATAATTCCTTATTCTTTTCCCAATTATACTTTCTATTTTATTTGATTCTAACATTTGCATCCTTCCTATTTTTGTTAATAATTTATAAAATCTGACATTCTTCGTTGAAGATGATTTATTTTAATGATATACTATACGTGTTAAAAATATATGCAAATAGCATGTTAATAAATAATTTACATACTATAAAGTCTAATGAGAGGAATAAAACAATTGGAAAATATTATTTATAAATTTAGTATCACTGAAGAGTTTGATAATTTCTTAAGCGAGTGTCAGAATAATGCTTTAAAAGAATTAAAAAGGAAAAATATAGCTATCTTTAATTCTTACTATAAACTTTCTAGTATCATAGATAAAAAGCTATCCTCTAATGATAGAGAAAAGTTTGAATCTTATAGAGAACAGAAATATGCTATTCATAGCCTAGAATTTGATTTTCAATACAAATCAGGATATAAACATTTTATTAAATTATACATGTCATCTAAATTTGATATTCTTAAAGAGCTAAACAGGCTTTCAAATATATCAATTGAGAATTTTAGAAGAAACAATTCGAAATATTTGGAAGAACTTAATAAGATTTTAAAAATAGATATAAATGATTTTCTTTATAATATAGATAGAGATATATTAAAAGAGTATGTTCAATTAGATGAGGAATTAAATAATTTAATGACTAAATATCTATTTTTAAAAGGTCATATAGACTGCATGAATTTAGCTATAGTACTAGACATACCTATTGATAAAGATAACAAGTATATAAAGTCTTTTTTAATTGAGATAGAGTATTAAAATTTCAATATTCTATCTTAAGTTTATTTTTAGTTATATATCTTAGATTTAGAATTATCAAGATATTACTAATATCTTGATAATTATTAAGCTATATTCATGCGAAATAAAAACGATTATTAAAATATAACAAATTTCAGGTTTTAATTATTATAATAGTTTTTAAAACATTTCTTCTCCTATTTTTTTTGATAAATAAACAATATCATTTTATAGATGTAGTTTCAATGATTTTGCCCAACTGGACATTATAAAGCTTAATTGGGTATAGGAAAGGAAACTACTACAGTAGAATTTTTAAAAATAATGTAACCTTACTTTTAAAGTCTTTAGCTTTATGTTTGCTTATTGGTATTTCTATTAATCTATTATTGTATTCCAGGAATGCTGTATTTTTTTCAATCTTTACTACTTTTCTTGCATTCACCAAAAAACTATGATGACATCTGAAAAAACCATAATCTGTGAGTTGATTTTCTAAATTACTTAAGCTGGTTGATAAAATATGATTTCTTTTTTCTGTATGTATAGTTACTGTTTTTTTCATTACATCTATATATACAATTTCACTTGTTTTAAGAAATAAGCTTGAATTACATCCTATATGTTTTGAATTAATACATATTTTATTATTTCTAGATATAAAATCATATATATATGAATTCATGTAACTTTTTAAAACCTCATAGTTAACAGGTTTCAATAAATATCTATAAGCTTTTACTTCAAAAGTATCTAAAATATGATTTATCATAGATGTTATGAAAATAATATCTACATATTCATCAAATGTTCTAATTTTTTTAGCTGCTTCTATACCATTAATACCTTTCATTTTAATATCCAAAATGAGTATATCTAATTTACTAGGATAGTTTTTAATAAGTTCTTCAGCTGAATAAAACAAACTTATGTCATAATCTATCTCATCTTCATTGATAATTTTGTATAAATATTCTTTTATTGTATTTATACAAGATATTTCATTTTCACAAATAGCTATTGATAAAAACATAAATAATGCCTCCCTCATATTAAAAAAAGTATTCTAATAGTATTCTATAAGATAAAAAAGTATTCTAATAGAATATATTATATCATGATTACTATACAAATATTTAAACTCAAATATATTTTCAAATAAAATCGAAAAATGCCCCATATTAGTTATGTAAAAAAATAAGCTAATTTCTAGTAATTAAAAAATAAGCTACATGTTAGCAATGAGGAGAGTGTTTAAAGCATGAATAATCATGAAAAAAAGAATAGATTATAGAGAGATATTAGTTTATGAAGTAGTATAAAAAGAAAATATCTTTAAATATGAAAAATGGGTTAAAAATTTAAAAATAATTAATTTAGAGAGGTAAAAAAATGGAGATTAAAAAGATGAAAGCATGTAACTATTTTGATGTGTTTGGTGTAAAGATAGAAGAAAAACTAGATAGGATGTTAGAATGTGTTGAGTATGAAGATCTAGAAGAAATAACAGGTGGATTTTTTATGAAAGATGAAAAGATGTTTTTCTTTTATCATTATAAAAAAAATATATATGACTATATAAATATAGATGAATTGTTATATGATGTTATCATTATTTTTGATGATATTATTCAAAATATTATAGAACAAGAAACTATGAGCAGGTCTTCAGCAAAAGAGAAAATAAAGAATGACATTTATACTGAGATATATCAGATGTTTAAAAAATATGTGAAAATTAAAGAGTGTAAAGATAATTTTATAAAAGAATTAAAAAATTATCAAGGAAAAATTTTACATAAATCAGAAATAGATGATTTAGTTATAAAAGCTTATTCGGAAAACTTTGAATATGAATATGAAAATGAAATTGACATTGAAATTGGAGAAGACGATGAGGAATGTAATATTCTTGAATATAATCTTACAAGTAAATGGGAAGAATGCTTGAATAATATATATTTATCTATTAAAGTAAAAATCTTAGAAGAATTTTTATGCATAATATCTGAAGTAGATGTTTTCTACCATAAAAATGATTCAAAATTTATAGAAGAATTAGAGGTACAGTGTTGATAGAAAATATTAAGAATGTACTTCATAAAAGAACAGAGAAATATACCTAGTAGATATAATAAACTTAAATATAAAAACTTAATCCTTATTTTCAACTACTAAATAATAAAGACAATACACTAAATTATAGTATATTGTCTTTATTTATATATTTGATATACATTTACTCTAAGAGTTAAACTATATTCTTATATTAATTTAAAAAAGGCTGTACACTTAATTTTAACATACAACCTTTATGTAGATACCTTCTAACGCTTATTGCTTAATATGTGTGGCTTCTAATTATCTCTATTTTGCCATTTTTGTCTATCATTTCCGTCATTATATCTAAGTCGCAAGTTTCGTTTGGGTCGTTGCAAGATACAGCCCAACTCTTTACCACTTGCTTTTGCCCTGTTCTTTTTGCTTCTTCAATTAATCTTGCTATTTTTTCCTGTTCTTTTTGCTTTCTGTCTTCTTTTTGTTTCTCGATTTTTTCTTGCTTTTCAGCTAAAATTTGTTTTGCTTTTTCTGCTGCTTCCAATAAAGTTTTTTTAGTAACTTGGCAAGTATCTGCAAACTCGAAAGTTTTTCTTTTTTTAAATATTCCTCCTACCTCATATGCCACTTTATCTATTTCATCCATTATTTCTTTTAAATTAGTGCTTTGATTTATTTCTTTGTCGTTAATGTAAAAACGAGATGTTCCAATTACTAATTCAATAGTTTCATTTTCGTCTAAATTTTCCCAAACATTGTTATAATAGTCTCTTTCTATTTGATAAGCTTTTTTTAAAAATTCGTCTCTCATTTTTTCAAGTTCAGCTGGAGCTTTAATATAAAACTTCTTTTTTTTCATATTAAATAATTTTCCTGCTCGCTTAGCAACTTCATGACCAAGTTCAATTACAAATTTCATGCAGTAATAAGTAAGCTCAGCCCACCTTTCTCCTCTATCTTTTAATAAGTTTCCATCTATCGCCAATGTTTCGATTTCAAATTTTTTTTCCTTTAAATTTTTTGATATTACAAGTTCACAAATCCCTCTGGATGTTTCAAATTCATATCTCATTTCTTCATTCATTTTTTCACCTCATACAATTAAATTTTATTTTGAAGAATTAGATTGTTTTTATAGAATTTTAAGTTTAGATTCTTCTAATTTAAATGTAAACATTTTTTCCTTTCTTCTTAAACTTGATTCCTTTACATCTTCTCTCATATTTACACCTCTTTTTTTATTTAGCTGTCTAATGCAACTTAGTTTTTTATTTGCTAAAATTAGCTTATTTCTTCTCATAAATAATATGTGGCATTTTCATATTTTTTTTGAGAAAATATTTTTATAATTAAATAAATTGATTTTTTTAAGTTCTCTTAACTTAATTATAACAATGTTTGGTGAAGTATATCTGTACCAAGTAAAATATTTTTAAAAAATGTATAATGATTATTTAAGGATAATATAAGATTAATACTAGATTGGAGATAGAACTATACTTATTTAAATCATTTGATAACAAATACTTTTTAATATTCAAATATTTATTTAAATAAATATAAAAGGGATTATCACATGAGCAAATTAAATTTACTATGACTATTTTGCTTATATTAATTTGCCATGAATTACTATTCTAGCATTATCAAATTCATAGGTACATGTAGAAAGTGTAACGATTTTATTACTACTATTTAATTTAATAGGTGATTTGTGTAATGATTTAGAAGTAATAGTATTTATATAGTTCTGGAATTCTAATTGCCTATCAAAGTTTGTTTTTAAATAATCATAATCTGAATCTACAATATAAACAGAAAATATATTGTATAAAAATTTTTTTCCATTCATAGTGATTTTAATTTGATTATTTTCCTTAAAGAAATTATCATCTTTAAACTTATTTAAATTATTAAGCATAGTATTATTTTTCATATTGTGGCCATTAAGAGTTTTGTTTCTATAATCCATAAATAATGTACCTGAGATAGAATTTTCTTTATAAAAATTTTTATCTAGATAGTAAGAATTATCTTTAGATTGAACAACTGGATAATTTATATTTGTGTTATCAATAGAAATCCAAAATTTAAAATCTTTGTTTATCTTTGACAAGTCTTCTTTTTTATTTTCTATTTCTTGAAGTTGCAACGATATTTTATTATTATGATTATATTTGGTAAGCTTTAAGCATATGTTAAGTGTACTGTAAATTATTACCAATATTAGTGTAATGTTAATTATCAACTTGTATAGTTTTTTCAATATTTCACCTCAAATCAAAAATAGTATGCCTATTTATATTACACTGTTTTTAAATAAATCTTGTTAATTTTATAAAAAAACATTAGCTGGATAGCTAATGTTTTTAGATTAATTGTTATTATAAATTTCTTTAATTTCATCTTCACTTAGATCAAAATCATCAAATTTGCTTAATATATCATCTAATTTAAAACCATTCTTTTTTAACATTACAATTAGCTTATGATCTTTTCTTCTAGCTTCTTCTCTTTTACCTTTTTCAATACCTTCATTAAAAATTTCTTCCTTGAAGTTTCTACTTTTATTCATAATATATGCACCTCTTTTCAAATTTAATAAATATTCTTCATTTCTTCCTAGATCTTTTAACCTATCTAAAGCTTTCCTAATAATAAAGACAATACACTAAATTATAGTATATTGTCTTTATTTATATATTTGATATACATTTATTGTAAGATTAGACCTACAGTACTATTATATTCAAACTTATTGCTAGATTTTAGTATCATATATCCTTCTAATGGAGTTATTAATCCTAGATAATAAAATCTATTAAATATAAATCCTGATACTTGAATTGAATCATTTCGCAAGTCTCTATCTTCCTTATAAAAATCTTCTTCTAGAATTATTTTACAGCTTATTTCAGTAGATTTGAAAAGCTTAGATGCTTCTTTCTCATTATCAATAATATTTTTATAAGGTTCAAAATTAAATATTAGGTCTAAACCATCAAAATGAGTTTTATATATACCAAAAATATTCTTAATTTCTTTATCACAATTGCTAAAACTGTCTTCAAAATATTTTTTAACCATACCATTATCATAATAATAATCCAAAATATTTTTTCTAAGACTCATTGTAAAAATAGAATTAGTATTTAAGGTATTATTTAAGATATCTTTAGTTGCATTCTTAAGTTTATTATCATAAAAGTTATCTTCACTAGGTAGAATATAAAAATTTCCATATTCATATTTATTATTTATATTACATTTACCCATCCTTTGTATTAAACAATCCATATGTGCTAAATCACTTATTACTATATTGAAATCTAAGTCTAATGATATTTCTTGAGTAGATATCAAAATATCCCCTTTTCCATTTAATATTTTACTATATTTATCTTTTTTATCTTTGAATTTAAATCTATTATGCAAAACATTTATATCTATACCATTATATTTATCTGATAAGTTTTCTTTTAAAAACTCATATGCACTATTAGCTGAATCAATAGTATTTTTTATTATTAGAATTCTTTGTTTCTTTTCTAAAGCTTCTTCAACTATTAACTTAATTTCTTTTTCCTTTATAAAAGAAACCTTTACATTTTTACCTTCACAAAGCTCTTCTTCCTTGTTGCTCTCAATAAAAACTATTTCTCCTTTATCAGTAATGTTTTCATTACATTCTTCTTGAAAAATAATGCCCTTACTTATCATTTGATCTTTATACGGTTTTGGAAGTATAGTTGTCATTAAGTGAAAGTCAACATTTAAATACTTACATGCAAATTGCATAAAATATATTAAAATCAAAAATATCTTTGGATGCAACAAATGTACCTCATCAATAGTTATAGATGAATTTTTAATAGCTGCAAATGTCATTTCATATCCTGGAAATTTAAACATACTAAGTAATAACTGGTCAATTGTTGCAATTATATATGGTTTACAAAAGTTTACACTTAAATCTATATCCCTTGATGTTACTACAAAATCTAGTTCTTTATTGTTTTCAGTATATGAATATAAGTTTATATCACCATCAATTAACCCAATATAATCATCATTTCTTCTATCTAAATTATTTTTATTCTTAAATATATTTTTTATGTAAAGACTTTCTAATGATAATTGATTTGAAACCAAAAATAATTTTCTTTTAAATCGTTTTCTATCATCAGCATACGTTTTTACTGAGTTTGTAAAGTCAACAGTCAATACATTTTTTCCAGATAGCTCTCTCAGTCTTTTTTGTATAATATTAAATTCTACATTACTTTTTTCTAAATCAGAATGATTCTTACAGATATCAATTAAAATCATCTCATCAATTTCTTTATCTGTAAAATCATTATAGAATTTTATATCTTTATTTATACTTTGAGCTCTATGGTCTATTAAATTTAACATTCCTTTATAAAAAATATGTTTAGACCTTCTATCATTTAAAACCGAGTCATCTATTTGACCATTGTTATAATCACTTTCTATAACCATATTCTCGCTTACTTTGTCTAGATAATCATAATCTAACATATCTTCATTGAATTTAAATTCTATATCTAAAATGTATTTTATATAATTTTCTATATCTTCTAGATTGAAAGAATCTTTATTTTCTAAAATTCCACTCTCAATATACTTATAAATTTCTTCTTGCACTTTAGTAGTAGTTAATTTCATATAATCTATATAGTTTCCATGATGTAACATTATAGTTTTATATATGTATAACTTATCTTCTTCTGATAAATTCATTTTTTCCAATATTGATTGCAAAAATGCTCCAGAAAATACATTGTGTCTTGCTATCTTTTCTAAAGATTTTTTTTCATATTCTAATTTTTCTATTTCTTCTTTTGAAAAACTAGATGATATTTTATTATTAATTTCTATTTTTTGTTGCACAATTAAATTAATTTTTCCTAGATCATGCAAAGCACAGCATATCTTTAGTATTTCTATATCTTTATATGAATACAAATCTGGGTCTAATATAGATTCTAATACTTCAAATAAATCTTTAATATGTTCAACTAATGTTTGCTCTTTTTTATTGATATTTAAATTACATGGTCCAGCTAATAGTTCCTTTTTCATGTTAAACACCTATCCTTTAAAGTAATTTATAATTTTTTTCTTTTGCAACTCTAATAGTCATCTATCTTTCGTACCTTCTTTAAAATTTCTTCTTATATTTTAATATCTTCATTTATCTAATACAAAATGGACACTCTTCTATACAATATCCTCCCTTAATACCTGGTTTACTTTTGATGTCAACTCCAGCCTTTCTTAGTTGACATATATATTCCTTTACTTGTCTCTCCGATATACCTATTTTTTTGGATATTTCACTAGATTTTAAATTTTCATTTTTTCTTAGAAGTAATATAATTTTAATTACATTTTCTATTTTACTCATATAAATACACCACCTTTATTCAAGTTTAACATTTCTTGGTGAACTATTATTGTATGGAGTAAAATATAACTGCGAAACTATTACATTTAGATTTAAAGAAATAAAACATTAACTATTTAGTTAATGTTTTATTTTTATTAGTTTTGATTATATACTTTTTCGACCTCTGATTTATTTAAATCATCTATAATGTCACATATTTCATTTAAATTATAACCTTTATTTTTTAACTTTATGATAAAATTAAATTTCTCTTCTCTTTTCCCTTTTTCAATGCCTTCTTTAAAAATTTCTTCTTTGAAGTTTCTACTTTTATTCATAATATATGCACCTCGCTTTAAATTTAATAAATAGTCTTCATTGCTTCCTAGCTCTTTTAGCCTATCTAAAGCTTTCTTAACAACAGAATCATTCTTAGCTATAAACCTAACATCTAAATTAGAAGGATTACTAATTAATTTTCCCCACAACATGATTCTATTTACTATATTGTTATATCTGTTAATTTTAGGAAGCTCTACAAAGTACAATGCCGTTTTTTCTGAATAAATATTTGGATGACCATCCATAGTTAATCTCATACAATTTATATAATCATCTATTTGATTATATTTTACATGATTTAATATGTGTATTCCAATAGTTTTTCCAATTTCTTTGTATTCTTTACCTTCTTCTAATTTTCTACCATGCACACGACTAAGATAATATTCAGCTCTTTCTAAGTAATCGTCCTCAAAAGCTCTTTGCATCTCAATATTAATGTGATTATTTTCTTCATCTTCAGCTAAAATATCAAGTCTAGGCCTTTTCTCTCCAATATAATTAATAGTTGGGTCAGTTTCAACTCTAATTACTTTCTTAATTTTCGTAAATGGCTTAATATTCCTATTAGCATGTGGAGCATCATTTAGAATATCATTTATAAAACTTACAAGTAAATCATAATCATTGTTTAAAGTAAATAATGATTTAAATACTTCGTCATATTCAGGTTTAGCGTAACCATCTTCTGTCACAACTTCGCCAACATTTTCACTAGTCAATATCTCTTCTGGAATTAAATTTTTGATTTTATGTAATTCCTCATTAGAAAAATCACCCTTACTGAGTATATCATTTAGTTTTTGAGTCCATTCTCTGTTTTTTTCTTCAATTCTAGTTCGCTTATATTCCTTTGATATTTTAGTAATTTTAGATTTTTCTTCTAATATCTGTTTCATTTTAACACCTCTTTTTTTTATTATACCAATTTTTTCTTAATTAATCTCTTTTTAATATAATTACCCCCCTCATTATTTAATTGACTAATGCAATTTAATTCTTTGTTTGCTTAAAATAGCTTATTTTTTATTTACATAAATAATATGGGGCAGATTTATTTTTTTTTTGAAAAATCTTTTAATATATTAGGACCTATTGTACTTTAATATAAATGTTTTTGAAGTATAAAAGTAATTAAATCTAGAGAGAAATTGCATTATTTAAAATTAAAAAATACAGGAAAGCAATTAGTCAGTATATATGACTAACCACTTTTAACAATAAGCTCTATATTACTAATAGATTAAAAGACGAGTAATTGGGAATATATTTATGAATATATTGGAGTTTAAAAGGTTAAGTAACGAAAAAGAAGGAGTAAAAGTAAGAAAAGCTGAATAAAGAAATAAATTCTTAAAGCAGGACTCATTTCTTTATATTGATAAACTATCATTTGTTTTAAGTATATTATTTTGTAGGCTCAAATCTCTTAACCCATCTATTTGACAAAGAATCTATATCAAATATAGGAGTTATGTTTATCATAGCTAATGGAATGATTGTAAAAAAACATTTCTCACTAAAAAAACCGTGTCATTTAAATCCTCTTTATAAAAAAAGCCATTAATATTTAAATAGATAAAGAGTATTACAGAAATTAAAATTAAATGGTATCTTAAAATATTGAAATTATATTCAATATTTTTTAATGCATAAAATTTTCTACTAAAAAAGATAAGCATTATTTTATTAATAAAGACACCAAAATATAAGTATGCAATTAATGAAAGTGTAGGTATAAAGTATACTAATATTGATGATTTCATAAATTTATAATTTATTAAAATGAATAAACTTATAAATGAAATTAAAAATGTGTAGAAAGTTAATGTGATTAGTGTACACATAAAAGTAAATTTATTTTTTAAAGAAAAACATAAAATAAAAAATACTATGCAGATAAAAATTATATTTAATAATAGCATAAAATTCTCCTTTATCAATTTCTTATTAAATTATACATTAAAAAAACCTAATTCGAATCAGTTTTATTAAAAAACTTTAAAAAGAAAAAAGCAAAAAAAATCAGCAATTTTTTTTTCATATTTTCTTGATATATATAGCAATATAAATTTCTGTGATTATTTCGATTAATTATTACGAATTTATGTTGACTATAATTAACGGAGGAAAAAAATATGACAAAAATAAAGATTAAAACTAATGAGATGGGTAAAAGTAAATTAAAATTAGTTTTAAAATATTGCGATGGAAAACAAAATTGTATTAACTTTAAATTAAAATTTTCAAAATATAGTTATTATTTTAATTTAAAAGTAGACAAAATATTAATAATGAATCATAAAATACCTTATAAATTTCCGAGGTTTATAAATATTTTTTTAGGTAAAGTGATTGAAATTCTTATCTCCCATATATTAATGGATTTAGGAATAAAGCCTGAATTTAAATGGTTTGTAGCAAAAATATTAGCATATATTATAATTAAAATAATTAAATTTATAAATTAGATAAATATAACAAAGCTAAAACTAATCAAATAAATAATAACTTAAAAAGCTACAGATTTTCTTATCTTGTAGCTTTTATTTTAATTTTAATCAAGTAACTCTCTATACAATACTAAATTAAGATATTTTATTTCTCTTTATATGTACAAATCATATATCTAACTCTATAATATTATCAGTGTCAATGTATTTTTTAAAGCTGCATTGCCATTTATTTTCACATCTTCTTTGAATAAAACATAATTGATTTTTTTGCAATGATTTATTAATACTTATACTATGATTACTGTTTTCTTTCAAACTTAGAATATGCTCCTGCTAATTTTTTTATTTCTCTTGAGTTGTATTTTCTTTGTATTTCCTTGATTTTTCTCACATGTTCATCCTTATTAAAATCATGTGATAATTGTTCCATTGCACATTTTTTTAAATATTTAGATGTATTTACATTAAGACCAACACGTCTGAAACCTTTTACAATATTATTATTAGCTTCTACTAACATTAGATCCATTGCATATCCTTCATTTTCTTCAAGTTCTTGAAATTCTTTACATTTAGATAAATGAATTGTAAATGGTATATCTGCATCTCCTATACCCATTGTGTTTGTAAATACGAAGAAAATAATTTTGTCTAAAAAAGATACATCTATTCTTAAATTACCTTTTCTAAATTCAATTATTTCTTTGTCTGATAAATTGTCTAATTTAAATATAGCTGTAAATCCAGTTTCACTAAAAGTAATACTTAAACCATCTGGTACTTCTGCTTCTAATTTTTTACCAATTTCTATTTTAAACATATTGGTCTATCCCTCCAATTATTTGTATTCTACATTATAAGTATAGCTTACTTAATGTCATTTTTCATCATTAAATTTATATACTCTCTTTATTATAAATTTTTTTAATCTATCAAAGTTTACTAAATATATATTAAAACTGAATAATTCTAATTAGGTATTATCTACATTTGTATTTACTGCTTTTTTCTTATCTAGCATCTTCAAAATGCTAAGTAAAAAGTTAACCGTTTTTTTAATAACCTTCATGCCATCTAATGATGTTTGATAAATTTCAGTTATTAAATTCTCTTGTATATCACTTGCATTTTGAGCTGCCACTTGAGCATAAGAATCTATTTTTTCAGGATTTCCAGCTGAAGCATACTCTTCGAATAATTCACTTGTTTTATTATCTACATCAAATCTTGAAAATTTCTCTAATTTTGAATTTCTTTTAAAATAGGTTATAATTTCTTCACATATACTTAAATCTAAATCTTGAAATATCTCAGGATACTCTTCATTATTCTTCTTACTCTCATCGGAAAAGTTTGCAGAACCTATGTATGCTACTGCATCTGTCATTATTATTTTGGAATGATTTCCGAAGTTAAAGAAAGTTCTCATATTTGCATCATACTTCTCTGGATTAAGTTTATCTATGTAATTAGCTATTGTTTTCTTTGCTCTATTTTTGGCATAAGAGCTTGTGTATTTCTTAAAACGAGCTGGGATATTTGTGATAATAACTACATCTTTATCTTCTTTGAAGTTTTCTATTTTTTCAATTAATTGCTTACTTTCAGCTGAGATATTATATGTAACAATTCTTACAAATGTAGCTTTTTCTAATGTATCTAATACTTCAGAGTATCTAAACTCATCATTTGTCATTATTAATTTTACATCATCATTTATTTTGATTTCATTTCTCATTTTATATCATCCCCTCCTTAGAAATACATCAAAACATAAAACTATTTTTAAGTTCATCATTAAAATATTCTAGATAATCTTCTATAGTCTTATATTTATTATACTTACTTTTACATCAACTATCTTTTCTATAACCTTAGAAGTATCATCACTTACTATAATTTGTATATACTATTATAGAAATGAAGCTCTAGTTTCTATTTACAGGGGTTTTGAAAAATTCTCCTTATCCATCAGTTTCTCTATCCATTTCATTAATATCTTGCTTTCTTAAAGTTAAGATTTTTTATTAATAGTTAAATAATCTTCTAAAGCACTAATTAAACTTTCTATAGAACTAGAATATACTTCCTCTAAAGAACTAAATAAACTTTCTATAGAACTAGAATGTACTTCCTCTAAAAATTTTTTAGTTATAAATTGTAAATAAATTTCTTTGGTTATGATTATTTCATAATGTGTTAGTCCTTTAATTCTTTCAGCATATAAAAAATTCTTTTCAACAAGTTTTCTCAAAAGGGTCAATGTAGTTGTTTGTTTCCAGTCACATTCTAATTCCATAGCTACAACAATTTCTTTTGATGTAACTATGCTATTTTTTTTCCAAATAAATTTCATTATTTTCAATTCCGCTTGTGGTATTTTTTGTATCAACATATGAACAACCCTCTCTAATTCAAGATAAGTAATAATTATATTTTTAATTTCTTACAGAAAAATTTTTATGGTGGGGTAGCTATCTTATTTTCAATAATTTTTAGAACTTATTGAAGGCTAAAATGCTTTATATAAATTATTCATGCATATAGACTATTATATTATACTATGCAAATGGTTACAATATAAAAAACAGAAAGGAGAGTATAATTTATGGATGTAGACTACAAATCATTAGGAAAAAGAATTAAAATTGCAAGAATTAAGAAAGGTGTGACTCAGGAGGTAGTTGCAGAAAAGATAGATATAACCCCATCTCATATGAGTAATATAGAGACTGCAAAAACAAAGGTAAGTTTGCCTGTTTTAATTAATATTGCTAATGTTCTTTCTGTAACGATAGATGAATTATTATGTGATAATGTATTAAATTCTAAAATTATATTTGAGGGAGAAGCTAAAGAAATTTTTAACGACTGTGATGAGTATGAAGTTAGAATGCTTGTTGATGTTTTAAAATATATGAAAGAAGTAATGCGTAAAGATAGAAAAATAAGAAACCAGTTTAGTATGCAAAATCCAGATTTTTAATTAAGTATATACGGATTATATATATTACAGTGTCAAAAATAGAAAATTAAGATTAAATTTTTTATAATAAATTGTGTATATGGTAAGTCATATTAAAATTTTAATTTAAGAAATAGTATATAATCTTTAGTCATCTTCTTCCCAGTTTTTTATCCATGTTTCTAATGAAGTTATTTTTTCATGTGTTAATTCTTCTTGAGATAACGATACTAAAAGACTTTTTATAAAGTTATAACATAAAAGTTTATGTATTTTTTTTGATATGAATTCATAGTACTTATCCTCTTTAATTGAGATTGTATAATATGTACATTTGCTTGTTTCTTGAATATATAGAAATCTTTTATTTGATAACTTTGATAAAGTTTTTAAGGTTGTTTTTTCTGACCAACTGTGTTTTTCTTTCATATAATTAATAACATCATATGATTTTACTTTTGCATCTAAATTCCAAATGAATTTCATTACAGTTAATTCTGATTTTGAAAGTCTTCTTAAACACATAATTATCGCTCCAGTCATTTGTTTATTTAACTAAATATTATAACAATAATTTCATACAATCAAATCCAATTTTTTCCATATAATTAGAATAATAATTAAGCAGGTATTCACAAAATTTTGTTTTAATATTTTTAATTTGTGGTATAACCTAAATTCAAGTGGAGACATAGAATTTAATTTCTTTTGATATCTAAAATTATTATAGTAATATATATAATTCTCTATTGCTTTAATTAATTGTTCATATGTATCAAATTTCCTTAAATAGTACATTGACAAGCGAAGCTTTTTTCATTGAATAAGGATTGAAATATTGGAAATATATAGATACAATAAGTATAGAAAATAAATATCCTATTATAAGGAAGGAAAAATTAGTATGAAATTAAAAATGATAGATAATGCCATTGATTTACTTAAATTAGTTAATGAATATTTTCATGACTACAATACTAACAAGGAGCATAAGAAAGATAATATAAGCTTAGAACTAACTATTATATATTTACATAAATCTATTGAATTACTGCTTGAATCAATGCTTATAAATGAAAATGAATTATTAATATATGAAAATTTACTTCCAAATAAAGTAGATGAATACAAGAAAATTAGAAATTACCCTAATACTATTTTATTTTTAGACGAGTTTTTAATGAAAAGAGAAGAAATCAAAACTATTGATTATACAAAATTAATAACTATTTATTGTGATGCATTTAATGCTGATAAAAAAACTCAAAGAGTGCTTTCTGATTTAGGAAAACTAAGAAATACTGTAGTTTATCTTGGTATGAATGAGTCAGATGGTTTTGAACATATTTTAATAACTATCTATGAAAGTATAAATATAATTCTTGATGTTTTATGTGAAGACCTGGAGAAAACTGATAATTATTTTGAATATGATAATGTTAGAGATATACTAGAACCACTCGTGGAATCTTATAATGATCTTTTCGCTCCAATTCAATGACTTTTTTTTAATAAATAATATAACTTTTGAAGTTAATAAAAATGGACTTTTAAACCTGATAACTTCTACTCTGAATTTTAGTAAGTAATATATTTTAATGCATTTTCTATAGCCTCATTCAGTTAATATTATAATAAAATGAATGAGGCTATATTGTAAAAACATGTTTAAACTATGAAACTATAAAAAGATGCTTTATATGCCAATATAAGAGCTTTCTTAAAAATTTTCTTAGTTTTATACCTTTAATTTTTATTATTAAATTTATTAATTTAACAATGATTATTAATTAACATTATATAATTTACCTGCTATTTTATCTGAAGCCTCTCGGTCCATTTCATCAAGTACATGAGAATATATGTTTAGAGTGGTATTAACATTTGAATGGCCAACTCTTTCTGAAATAACCTTTATGGGAATATGTGAGTTCATAAGTAATGTAACATGAGAATGTCTTAAATCATGAAATCTAATATGAGGAAGTTGCTCAGATTCCAGGAATCTTCTAAATCTATGACTTATAACACTTTCATCTATAGGAAAACCTTTCTTATTAATAAATAATAGATTGTATTTATTCTCAATACTACCATTTAGCAGCTCTCTTTCTTGCTCTAATTTATGTTTTAATATGAGATTCATTATTTTATCTGGAGCTGATATCTTTCTGATTGAACTCTCAGTTTTGGTATCCTTAAGTATGACTTCTCCATTAACCTTTGCAGTGATTTTCTCTATTGAAATTATTTTTCTCTCGAAGTCTATATTTTCCCATGAAAGACCTAATATTTCAGATATTCTCATACCAAGACCAACACCTAAATTTATATGAAGCTCTAAAGCAGTATTTTTACAAGCTTCTAATAATCTTATTATTTGTTCTTCATCATAAATTTCATTTTTAAACTTCTTTGATTTAACTAAATCTATTCCTTTAGTTGGATTTTTATCAATTATTCTTAAATCAAAAGCACTTTCAAATGCAAGTTTCATTATATTAATATGTATTTTTAAGGTTTTAGAACTTAGAGTATCTGACAAGGTATTTATATAATTTTGTATATGTATTGTATCAATATCTTGTAATCTCATTTTACCAAGATGTGCTATTATGTATTTATTGCATATATTAATATATTTACTATAGGTAGTTATTGACCATCTAGATTTATATTCTTCTATGAATGTTTTTAAAAAATGCTCAAATAAAATATTATTTGGGATTAGTATATTATTTTTATACATACTATCTTTTACTTCTGCCAGTCTTTTATTAGCTTCTCTTTTTTTAGTGAAAGAACCCATGTTCTTTTGCTTTTTCTTTCCAGTAAGTTCATCCTTATATTCTAAGTAGACTATATACTTTTTATTTACGATTCTTATAAACCCAGTCATAGAAAACCACCTTTCTTAAAAAACTTTATATGTTAATTATACCATTAAAAATTAAATAAAAGTACGATTTTGCTGAATTATAACTGAAATTTATTAATAAATAAACAGTACAACTTAGTAATATCAATATATTAGAAAAAATATCATAGAATTAAATATTCTATGATATTAGTTATTATTTAATAATTAAATATTAATTTCGATTTTAAGACACTGTAATCTTATATAGGATAAATTATAAGGCAACAAAAAATATTCCTTTCTAACAGGCATTTAAAAGGTGAGTATTTTTGTGATAACTTATATCAAACTTTATATAGAATATTCTTAACTATTCATGTAAAATTATCTTAGTAGACAAGAATTTTATTAATGCAATTTATTTTAACTTTGTAGTATTAAATTGTAATATATTCTAGGGGGTGTCTTATGATACAAAAAATACAACAAGAAGAACTAATGGTAATGAAATTTATTTGGGAAAAAAATGATGAAGTGATTTCTAAGGAAGTCATTGAGTTTATGGAAAATAAATATAATTGTAAACCTTATACAACACTTCCATTATTATCAAAGCTAGTTAAAAAAGAATTTTTATCAGTTGAAAAATTGCTAAATACACATATTATAAAATTGTAGTTAGAAAGAGAGAATATTTAAACTTTAAAATTGAAAATTTTATTGGAAAAAGAAAACTTTAAAATATCTTATAGAAATAGCAAAGGATCTGGATGAATAAATGAATGTTTTATTTGAAAATTTATTAAGAACAACAATTGTAAGTAGTTTGGGTATTTGTATATTAATATTTCTAAAAACATGTCTATTTAAAATATTTAGTAAAAAATTTAATTATTATATTTGGTTAATTGTTCTTTTTAGAACGCTATTTTTCTCAATATCTTGTTCAATTGAATTTACTACAAAAACAGAAGAAAGTTATACTCTAATTGATAATATAACTAATTTTAATAATAATCATGCAGATAAAAACCTTACATTTTTATTTGTATGTATTTGGATAATTGGAGTTATATTTTATTTATCTCATATATTAATTAAATATATAAGGTTTAAGAATCTCATTGTTGATACTTCTTTTGAGGTTGAAGATGAAAATATAACTTATACTTATAAAAAATTATTAACTGAATTAAATATAAAAAGAGATATCCCTCTAAGGATTACAGATGAATTGGCCAGCCCAGCAGGTATAGGATTATTTAAACCATACATATTTTTATTGGATCTTCCATATGATAAAGAAAATATTTACTGGATTTTAAAACATGAATTAACACATTTTAAACATAGAGATATCTTAATAAAATTCATAGTGGTTTTTGTAAAATCTATTTATTGGTTTAATCCTTTTGTTTATATTATGAGTAAGAAAATAAATTCTGACTGTGAACTATGTTGTGATGAAAGTGTTATTAATGAATGTTCACCAAAACAGAAAAAAGAATATGCATTGACCATTTTACATGCAATTAAACTAAGTAATTTAAATAATATGGGCATGTTAGTAACAGAGTTTACAAAAACAAATTTAGAAATAAGAATAGAAAGTCTAGGAAAAAGAAGAGGAAGACGTGGAATAATCCTTGCTATTTTAATATTTATAGGTTCATGTTTTTCTTTTATTGATATAAATGCACAAGCACCAATAAAGAAAAAAATCTTATCTAGAAATAAGACTGTTACACCAAGTACTGGATTTAGTTTTGAAACTACAGATTATACATATGCAACAGCTCCAGAAGATGTAAGAAAACTTTATGAAGAAAAATGTAAAAAAATAGGTAAAGTTCCTAGAGATACTGATAAAATAGATATATATAATACAGACAATACAATAGAATAATATTTTATGTAAACTATGAGGAGTTGTCTTATTAGTATTTTATTGTATATCTGATAAGACATGAATGTATTTGGAAGAAGAAATGTGATTGATTTTTTTCTTGATAAGAATTATTGTTTTTTTGTACTTTATATTGACTATGATAATTACAACAAAGACTTTTTACATAAATTTTTCCATTTAATTTATAATGAAAAAGCTAAGAAAAATAATATAAAGCATACAATTATAAAAATTTCACACTAACTGAGTAAAGGTATGTATAGCACATACCTTTTTATGATTAAGGGATATATACATATTAAATTCAATTTTAAGGCAAGTCTGAAAAGAAATCTTTATACTCTGCATTGAATATATGTTTAAGTGCAACTAACACACTTATCCGAATGCCATATGTACCTGTTTCCATCTGAGCATATGCTGATCGAGAAACATCACACCCCATTGTTTGTAATTTTGAAGACACTTGTTCTTGCGATAATCCTGTTTTTTTGCGTAACCTTTTTAATGCACTTCCTATAGTATAATTATATTCTTGATAAAGCCACTGTGACAAGGTCTATCCTCCTTAAGTATTTGTAACTGTAGAATTACATATTTCACTTGATATTAGCATAAATATTAGCTATAATTGTAATTGTAGAATTACAATCGGAGGTGTATATACTTGAATAAGAAAAATATAGTTCTAGCACAATGGTTCATAGAACACCCACATGAATGGGAAATTATATGTGGTATTAGAGAAACAGGACCTCAAAATAATTACAAAGTTATGCGAATGCTTGAAGATGCTGGTTTTTATGAGTTAAGTTATATGATTTCATATAGATTAAATTATCTTCTTAATGAGAAGAATAAAATAGAAATATAATAAATATTACTTAGAAGTATTAAAACTTGTTTAACTAAGGCAAGTCTGAAAAAAAATCTGCATATTCTGCATTAAATATATGTTTAAGTGCAACTAATACACTTATCCGAATGCCATATGTACCTGTTTCCATTTGAGCATACATTGCCCGAGAAACATTGCAGCCCATTGTTTGCAATTTTGAAGATACTTGTTCTTGTGATAATCCTGATTTTCTACGCAATTTTTTCAAGGCACTTCCTATTCTATAATCTTGATAAATCCATTGTGGCATCATTTTTCCTCCTTTAAAACTTGTAATTCTGAAATTACACTTTCCCTTGAGTCTAACAAAAAAACATATAAAAAATGTAATTGTACAATTACATTTCAACTCATATATAAATATATTTTTTGTCTATATAGAAAAATATATGATATTAATATAAAATTATAATTAGAAGGAATATTACATTTTTTTAATGTGTTATTAGATGAACTTAAGATATGATAAAAGAGTTGTAGATAAATTATCTTACTTTAAAAGGAGAATGAAAAATTATGGATGACAAAAACTTAGAAAAGAAAATCAAAAATATAATTCAAGATATGGGTCAAGATATAAGGAGCATGTGGGAACCATTATATGCACTTTCACAAATTTTATGTCCACAAATAGCTGCAATAGCTAACCTTGTTTTCCAGTCGACAAATCAAAGAATTGAGAGTAATAGAAAACTTTTTTTTAAAGAACTAGATAAAAATCCAAGATTAACAGAAGAAATTATAACATCAGATATATTCATAGAGCGTTTTACTATAACACATAAAGCTGTTATGGAAACATATAAAGAGGAAAAGATTAGATGTTTTGCTAAATTTCTAATTGGAAGCTCAAATGACCATTCATTAGATATTGATATATATGAAGAATTATTAAAAAAAATAGTAGAACTTTCTAATAGAGAAATGGCGATATTGTCAAAATTATATACATACGAAAATAAACATCTAGATAAAGAAAATGCCATTAATCCAAATGTTATTTCTAATTATTGGAATAAATTCATAGAAGATATACACAATCAATATTATATTGAAAAAGAAGAAATAGAAGCGATTTTAATCTCAACAAGTAGAACAGGCTGTTATAAAGAATTAACTGGTGCATTTCGTAGTTATTCTGGAGGTTTAGGAACTTTAACACCTATATTTTATAAAATAGTAGAGTATATCAAAGATTATGATACAGTAAATCAATAAAATTATTAAAAAGGAATTATTGATAGATGATAAAGAAATAAACTGAAGGAGATAACAGATGTCTTATATATATGAAATCCAAAATGATTCTGAAAAGGAAATACTAGAAATATATTATAAATTAAATAAGGAAAAGTATGAAGATAAATATAGAAATTTTGATATTTATCAATTACATAGAGATATAATAAGTGAAGATGCTTCTATAAGAATTTGTATGAGGGAAAGAAAGTTAAAGCGAAAAATAGTTTGTATGTTTATAACGATTATAAGTATTTTTATATATTTATTTTTAAGCATTAATGTTTATCATGCTTCTAATTCACCATTAAAATACTTATTTGTTTTTGGTATAGTACTATTTACTTATTTACTGTGCTCAAAGATAAAGGAAATAAATCTAAAATATAAATACTATAATTTAATTGATTTTAGTGCATTAAAGGTATTAGAAGATATAAGAAATACTAAATGTTCAGAAATAAAAAAGGATTTCTTTGAAGAGTTTTAAATAAATACCATATACTCAATAATGTATAATAGATTAAGTAGATAAACATATGTCATATATATAAATTTAATAATGATGAAGATGAAATCCATTTGTACAAGCTTAAAAAATTAAAATTAGAACGTGATTAATAATAATCCACTTGAAAGGCAATATAAACTTACTGACTTTTAAGTGGATTATTTAATTTTTTTCTATCTTCTTAATTCATTACTATCTTTCTAAAATTTGAATTGCTCTTGGTTTATTTGGCTCTCTCTTAATATATCCTTTAGCTTCTAGCTTATTCAAGTTCTCATATACAGATGAAGTTGAACTAAGGCCAACAGAATAGCCAATATCTCTGATAGAAGGTGGATATCCTTTTGTTGATATTTCTTTTTTTATCACATTTAAAATTAGAAGCTGATTGTCTGATAAATCTTTACTCATATATACACATCCCTTTACTTTTGTAAAACATACGTTCGGCTAGAGGGTAAAAATAAGCACTATGCTAATTTTATATATTCCTCATGATCTATCTCACATCCAGAATAACCTTCTGAAGATGGATCTTGATAGCATAATATTTCTTCATTACATATAGCATTATTTAAAATCTTTTTACTAAGTAGTTTAGTATAGCAATTATTTTCATTGTTATACTCCCAGGCTTGAAGAATTTCAATACTTACTCCATCATCTGTTGTATAATCAGTTATATAATATTTTGTCATAAAGTTCACCTCTCATTAATAAAATAATATATTTATTATATTATAACATATAATGGCCCTGTTATTTTGTATTTTAGGAATATTATGAATTACCTTAATTATAATGTCTAAAAATATTATGTTTCAATGTACAAAATAAGTGTTGTAGCATCATTTTATGAGAATGCCATTTTTAAGGTAAAATGCTATAATAAAACTAAATAAATTAATGTTGAAAGGAGTGGCATTATGAAAGAGCATGAATTAGAGCTAGAAATAAGTATCTCAATACCAATTTTAACTGTTATTTTTTATATGGCTACAGTTTCCATTGTACTATTAGGTTTATCTGCTCTAAATAGCTTTAACAACATAAAATCTATACCAATAGATGTACTAGGTTTAACAATTGGGTTTATTGTATTTAATCTCATAAGGAGTTTATTTAAATGTAAATAATATATATTTTAAGGAGATTAAATGCTTATGGAGTCAATAGAATCTAAATCACTAGTATTAATAGAAGTTAAATCAGATATAACTAATAAAATAGATTTATTAATAGAACATAGAATATTAAACAACAGCTCACATCATTTAAACTATGTATTAACAAATCGAAATGGGAAGTTTTATTTTGTACATACTGATTCTGATTTGGTTACTACACTTGATAATTTAATTTGTCCATATTGTTTACAACAACTCACAATAAATCGTACATATGAAAAACAAAATGGTACTATAGTTAGATTTTTTGTAAAACATAAATCTAACAATAAACATAATGAGAACTGTATATTTAAGCAGAAAGTCATTAGTGGCTTTAGTAAAATGGTAAATGATTTTTATAACAGTAAAGAGTTTATCAAAAAAAATATTATTTTTATGCTCAAGAATGAAATACAAAGAGGATTTCAAATATCAATACCAAGTTATTATACAATAGTAATTGAAAATAAAATACCGATTGAGTTTGGCTACATACAACATAAAATAGAAGGAATATATGAATGTGATAGAGAAGAATTTATCTGCAGGTTAAAGACTAATAGAGGTCAGACTTTATTTTGTATGTTAGGTGAAAATGAAATAAATATAAGAAATGAAAATGCTGATATTTGGGATAAGTATAATGCAACAGTAATTGTTTTTAATAAAGATGAACCCTGTATAAATTCTGCCATTGAAGCAAAGATTAATATACATAGTAACTTTTATACAAGATGTTTATATTCTAAAATTCAAAAAGAAGCTTATGAAGCTTATGAAATAGAATGTAGAAATAAAAAAGCTGAGAGTGTAGATACCTATGATTATGAAAAGAATAGATTTAATAGGAAAAGGACGCTGGAAAATGTAGTTGAACATGAGTTAAACAGAGTAAAAGCTAAATTATCAAAAATGGTGGGATTAAGAGAAATCTCTGAGGGTTTATGGATAACTAATGATGGAAAAACTCATAAATTAAAAGGCATTAAAATTATAAAAGGTGATGTGCATTTTGGGTTGACATGCCCTGAAATATGTATAAATTATATAGAACCAATGGGATATAAAGTGGAAAGAATATCAGATTAAACAACCTAATTTATATTTAGAGCCACTTATAAAATTTCCATCCTAGAACATTAAAGCAATAATAAATAATAATAATATCATTTATTATTGCTTTAGATAATTATCTCCATAACATTTTATATACTTCTCTAAAGTCTTCTAAGTTTTCTAAGTATAAAGTTAAATGAGTATAATCTCCAATACTACATAAACTTAAGGAATTTCTATATAAATCTTCATTATCCCAAGATACAATTTTTACAGGAAGATTATTCTCTAACATTTGTTTTAACATAAGAAATCTGCCAATACGACCATTTCCATCCTGGAATGGATGTATTAGTTCAAATCTATAATGAAATTCAGCTATAGAACTCATTGTTATCTCTTTCTGATTATAGTACCATTCAATTAACTCATCAAGCTTTGGTTCTACCTCAAAGGGCTGTGCTATATCTGCATTAGTTCCTATTATCATGTTTGGTATAGTTTTATATATACCAGCCATACTTCTAGAATGTAAAGTTGTATTGAACATTAAGCTTGAATGTAATTTTTTAAAGAAATTATGTGTTGTTTTTTCTCCTAATGAATCAATTATCATATCAAAAACATAGCTGGAATTAACCGTTTCTTGCACATCATCTAAAGTATGTCTTCCTGTAACAACATTCTTATCAAGTAATAAAGCTAATGCTTCAGTAGTAAAAGTACTACCTTCTATCTTATTAGAGTGGTACAGAAAATTATGTTTTAATACACCATATAGTGAATTTTTAATTTCTCTAGTTTCAAGTAATTTATTTAAAAACTGATTGTCCATATTACCACCTCAATCTATACTTTTATTATCAAAGATTACTTACGACTTCTTGTAATCTCTATAGTATATATTTTCATTCTGTCATATTTTAAGAGTTGCTTATAGAAAGAAACTAATAAGAGGTTATAATTATATCACTTCTTATTGTTTTAAATAAAGTATTTCTATAATATTAGTTTTGAACAATCTACCTAAAAACTGACTGTATATATTATTTACATAAAATCATTGCTTCTAGCTATGTTTATAGCAGCATTATAATCTGAATCTAGTTTCAATCCACATTTTGAACATTTAAAATCACTTAAAATATGGTTGCTCTTATGTATATAACCACATTTTGAACATTTTTGACTTGTGAAAGATGGATTAATATATCTTACAATAATGCCCTCTTTGGCAGCTTCATGTTCAATATTTTTTTGAAAGTTAGCATATGTCCACCCATCAAATAGATTTTTACCAAATTCATTAACTTGTAATTTTTCTAAATTTATATACTCACAAAAATTATATTTAGCAAAATCTATTATATGATTAATTATTCTATTAGAATATGTTTCTAGCTCAACTTTTTTATAGAGTTTTACTGTGTTTAATTTATCTGAGTTTTTTAACTCATGAAAATTTATTATCTTTCTTGCTTTAATAAACTTATCACTAGTTCCTATTTTTTTATGAATGCTTATATTGTCATTTAAACAAAGATATGCAATATTTCTCATGCCCAAGTCTACGCCCAATGTTCTTTTTTTAATTGGAATATATTTATCATTTACTTCTGGCATATCAATCAGAAACTCCATAATCAATAAGTTATCCTTTGTGAACCTTAGACAACTGTTAAAAATATTATATTTTTTATTTACTATATTGTTTATAATAAAGTCTAATATGTATGTATTATCTATATCATGATTGAAATTTTCATCTATTCTACTTAAGATATATTTATTACTAACAAATTTATTGTATTTATTTAAGAAGCTTATATTATTTTTAACTTTTACTTTATATCCAAACATATTTTTAATATAAAAGTTATTGTCAATATATTTAAAGATAATTTTTTTAGAGTTAATCATTAAGGGTGTATTTTCATTATATGTTTTAAGTGATTCCTCACCCTTAAGAATTCTATTTAAACTATAGTCTTTATTAAGCTTTTCAATAACTAAATCTGCTGTATCCTCTTGAATAATGTTCATTGTTTTTAAAACATGTTGTAAAGAATCTGACTCAAAATAATTATCTCTAAAATCATCTTTAAGTTTCAATCTATTCTCTTTTAACTTACTTAGCTTGACTAAATTAGTATTAATCTTTTTTTGTTCAAGATTAATCTTTTCTCCATTAGTATCAATTCTTTTTTTAAGGTTCTCTATTTTAGATAAAGTTCTTTTTATTTCTTTTTCAATCTTTACCTCTTCTCCACCAGAGACATTTTCAAGAATTGAATATGAATGCATCAAGGCTAATCCAGTATTTAATGCTTTATTTTGTTTAAAGTTTTCTTTTCTAATAAAGCTATAAAAGGAAGTATCTTTACAAGTAAGATTTAATTGTACTTTACTTATCATTCGTAATATCCTCCAGTATGATATTTGCAAGGTTATTTTCCAACATGTAAATAACTTTATTACAAAATTTATCAGATAATAATTCTTCCTTATCAACTATAGGAGAAAATATTTTATCAACAGTTTGTATATCTAATTTATATTTATTTATCAAGTTATCTTCATTTATATTATAAACATAACCATCGACAAATTCATTTTTTACTATATATTCATGAAAACAAAATCTATCAAGTCTATAAAATAGATAATAGTTGTTTATATTGTATTTTACATATACTTTATATTTTGTTACATAATCTTTTATATCTTTATCAAAATATGTAATATCCTCAATAAATTCACAATGATTTTTATCAAAATCATGGTCATCTAATGAAACTGTAAAACTTGTAGGTATATTTTCTTTATGTATGCAAGTTGGATTAATTAAGGATAATAAGTATTTTTTCTTAGAATAATACTCTTCTTTTTGAAGTCTGTACTTTTCTTCTAATAAATAATCACCATCAATAAACTTTTTTTGATCTTCTTCTTCTCTTTTGTAAATTTTAGCTTTTTTATTTAATGAAAATATAACCATACCCAATATTTCCTCTGTTATAACACCTTTTTCAAGACGATATCTAAATCTTGATGGAGTTTTCATACTTCTTCACATCCTTTTGAACATTTAT
Organism: Clostridioides sp. ZZV14-6345; assembly: GCF_020657775.1. Classification (NCBI taxonomy): domain Bacteria; kingdom Bacillati; phylum Bacillota; class Clostridia; order Peptostreptococcales; family Peptostreptococcaceae; genus Clostridioides; species Clostridioides sp. ZZV14-6345. Next base: position 52,654 of record NZ_JAGWCX010000023.1, read on the forward strand.
CATATTAAAATTTAAATAAATATATAAAATATTTTATTTGATGCTATTTAAAAACATCTTATGTTATTGTTTAATTCATTTTCATTCTTTTTAAATGCTATATATATTTAAAAACATCTTATGTTATTGTTTTATTTAACTATAGCATATTTATTCTATAATGCGTTAATATATATTTTGTCAAAATTTGTTTTATATTTTCTCTTATATAATTCTATTGCATTACACATAGAATAAGATTCAATTATGCCATTTTTATTATTGTCTAATTCATTAATAAACTCAAATTTTTGTTTAAATACTTCCTTTACATTATCTTTCTTAAATGTTAATTCATCGCCAAACACATCAAGCGTTATAAAATCTTGTGTTTCTTTTAGAAGTCCAAATTCAAATTCTAATTTAGAATATACATTATTTGGGTCTAAAATTTGAAAGATTCTTTCATAATTTGTTATTTTGTCTAGACTGTATTCTTTATAATTATAGTATCCATACATTTCGTCAAATCCTCCAAAATCATCATAATTAGAGTTATTTTTATTTTCTACATCAACAATTTTTTTTAACATCTTTGAAATTTCTTTTCTTAATACTTGCTTTCTAGCAACATTATAGTCAAGGTTATATGTTATTTGCTTGTCCATTTCTTTTTGCTCTTTTTCTGTTGCATTTTCATACTCATTACTGTCAGTTAATATAAAATAGTTGGGAGATGAATGTATCATCAGATGTTCAGCCCCGTTTATGATTGTATTTTTTCTTACTGTTGCAATATAGTTATATTGCTTACAATAATACTCAAAATCTCTTATTCTTTCGTCTTCTATGGAAATATTATATAATATAGTTCCATCTATTTTTAAAATGTTATCATAATATGGTTTTTCTTTTGCTTCTGCTTCTTTAACCATTTCTAAGTATCTTTTAACTAAATATTCTTTAAAATATAATTCCATTTTTATACCCCCTAGTATCCATATATTTATTTTTTATTTTAAATTTTTCTTTATTGGCTTTTTAATCTAATATTGTATTAAACTCTATATTTAAAGAGTGAACTTCTATTTTATGTTTTAATTAAATTATAACAACTATTAGCAAACTATATATGCAATGAAATAAATTTATTTTCACATTTTTAATTCAAATTTATTTTGACACATTAGATTATTTTTTATATAATTAAAACATAAACATTTAACGTTTATACTTGCAATATACATGTCCAAATTAAACTATGTTAGTTATAAAGGACTAGGCTTAAATTATTGTTTAAATTAAACTATGTTAGTTATAAAGCCTTAAGCTTAAATTATTGTTTAAATTATACTATGTTAGTTATAAAATGCCATGCTTAAATTATAATCATATTGCAAGTTGTTTAAATTATACTAAGTTAGTTTTTGAAAAAGAAGTATAAATAAAATCTTATTTATACTTCTTTTTCAATTTTCATTTTCTTGTATTTAATAATTTAATTTTCATAAACTATATTTTTATTATAAATTACTCTATACCATTTTCCATCCAAATATTTATAGACATTTTTGTCTGCATACCTTCCTTTACTATATTTTACTGCATAA
>NZ_JAGWCX010000024.1:0-51457 GCF_020657775.1 Clostridioides sp. ZZV14-6345
TTAGAACTTAACACAAATAATGTGTTATAAAATTATAAAAAATGGAGGGAACAACATGTATAATATTTTAAAAAGAATGATTGAACAAAAGAATTTTATTACTAAAGAAGAGTTACAAACTAAATTAGATGTATTCTATGCTATGAACAGAATAAAGGAAAATGAATATACAGAGTTAACAAATTTATTGAATAAAGAAGAAATACCAGTAGAGCCAATTATTTAAGAAGGTTCTTTTTTTATGGCAATTTTAGAGGATTGATTAATTTCAATTCTCTTTTTAATTAAAAGGAGTGGTAATTTTGAATATAAAAACATTAACTGCCCATGCAGGACACAACCCAGATGGTAGAATAGGTTCTGGAGCAGTAGGGAATATAAAAGAATCTACAGAAGCAAGAAATGTACTAAAAGAGTTAATACCTTTAGCCCAAAAAGAATGTAAAGTTTATGATACTACATGTAATAATGGAACTTCTCAAAGTGACATATTGAATAAAATTATAGCTAAATGTAATTCATATAATACAGATTTAAATGTAAGTATCCATTTTAACTCAGGTGGTGGTCGAGGTGTAGAAGTTTTAGTATATAATTTAAATGACAAAGAAACTGTTGAAATAGCATCAAGAATATGTAAAAAAATAACTGAAACTTATCATGCAAAAGGTGATAAAGATTTTAAAAATCGTGGAGTTAAAGAAAAGAAAACTCTAGCATTTTTAAGAAGAACGAAGGCAAAGTCAATTTTAGTTGAGTGCTGTTTTGTAGACACATCTGACACTAAAAAATATAATGCTAAAGATATGGCCATAGATATTTACGAAGGAATATTTAATAAGTCTATAAATAACACACCACAAGAAGTAAAAAAGAATAAATATACAATAGTTTATGAGGGTGAAGTAGATAAAGTTATAGCCCAATTAATGGCCATGAACTATAAAATTAATGAAGTTTATGTATGTGAGTTAAAAAATTATGTTCCTGGACATTGTGAAAACCTATATGTAATAGGTGGAGCATCTAGCAAAATTAAAACTAGTGAGAGATTTACTAAGCTACAAGGTAGTGATAGATGGGATACTTTACATAAAGTATTGAATTTTATAAAAAAATAGGAGATGATAATTATGGATATAATGCAATTTATACCTGAAAATTTAATAATGTTAATAGGTGGGCTTTACATATTAGGAACATTTATAAAAGAATCTAATATTAAAAATAAATACATACCTTTTATATTGTTAGTTATAGCAATGATAAGCAGTTGTTTATTTATGAAAGAACTGTCAATAGAAGCTGTCTTTGAAGGTATTTTATGTTGGGGTGCATCTATAGGAATAAATCAAATACAAGTACAAAACAGAAAGGATAAGTAAATGTTATCAAAGGAAATAATTGAGCTATTAAGCCAGTATGGATTTACAGCTATATTATTAACTTTGCTAATGATATGGCTTGGAAAATATTTAGAAAAGAATAGACAACTAGAACAAGATGATAGAAAAAAGGAAAGAGCTTATTTTTCAAGAGAAATTAAAGAACAGAGAACTTTATTTGGTAATACAATAGATAAGTTTGATGATAAATTAGATAAATTTGCTGAAGCATTAAATACTAATAACAGCAGACTTGAAAGAGTTGAAACAGACATAACAAAGATTAAAGATAAATTAGAGACTAGAGATTAATTTCTCTAGTCTTTTTATAAGGAAGTGAAGTATTTGGCAAAACAACGTAGTAAAAGAATAAGTATAAATGGAGAACCAAATCCAGAGAATGTTAAATTATGGAGGCAATACAAAAGAGCAAAACAAATAGCTGGGAAAAGTGAAAAAACAATATATAATTATGAATGTGATATAATGCAATTTTTTAAGTTTTTAAATATAGAATGTTTTGATGCACTATTGACAGATATAAATGAAGAAGAAATAGAAGCTTATATAGGTTATTGCATGGAACAGGGAAACAATGAGAAAAGAATTAGACGTAGAATAAGTTCTATTTCTTCTTTACTATCATTTTTAAAGAAGAAGAGGAAAATTACTGACAATTGGTGCGAAATGATAGAAAGACCAGGAACAGGCGAAGAAGTTCAGAAAAGAACTTTTTTAACTGAAGAACAGTTAAGCAAATTAAAAGAAAAGCTTTCAGAGCAAGACAACTTACAGTTAGAAGTTTATATAAATTTAGGATTAGCTACAATGGCTAGAAGTAATGAGATAAGTCAATTTAGATGGGACAATATAGATTTAGATAATAGATGGATTCATGGTATTACAGCTAAAGGTGGAGTTTCAAGAGATTTTAGATTTTCAGAAGAAGTCCAGCATCTATTAATAGAATGGAAGGATTATTTATCTCAAAATAATATAGATTATCCATATATATTCTTTACAAGATATGGAGGCAAATACAATCAAGTCAATTCAAATGTCTTAAGTTCATGGGTTAAAAAAGCTTTCAGGTTAATTGGTATAGAAGGTGGATATAATCATGACCTTAGACATAGTATGTCTAATCTTTTAAAAGACAGAGGAGTTCCAATAACTACAGTTTCAAAATTGCTTGGCCACAGTGGGGTTGATGTAACTATAAATCACTACACAATAGAAAATAAAAATAAATTAGCTGAGGAATATGATAAGTTTATGTAAATTGAAAGGAAGTGATATAATGGCATGTAAAGGCCGTAAAAAAGGTAAGAAAAAGAGATAGATAATAAGCCCTCTAGGGATTACTCTTAATTGAGTTTTCTTTAGAGGGCTTTATTTTTTTGTCTACAATAGCTCTTTGTTTAATATACTTGTATAACATATATTTAATAATATTATATGTTATATAAGTATATTTTTGACATGTATAACATATTATTAAGATAAATAAACTAATATAATCTAATAAGGAATGATAAAAATGTTAGAAGATGAAATATATAATATAATTGGTAAAAGAATAAGAAATTATAGAAGAAAAGCAGGGTATAATCAAAATACACTAGCAAAAAAAGCTGGTTTATTTCCTGCTTATATTGGTCAAATTGAAAGAGGTGAAAGTAAAGCATCACTTCGTTCAATTTTTAAAATTGCAAATGCATTAGAAATACCTTTAGAAATTTTATTTGAAAATATTATACAGAATGAAAATGATGTTGAAACTCTTTCGTCTGAAGCCTATGAGTTAATTGATAGCTTAACAGTAAAAGAACAAAAAGCGATAATTAGATTGATAAAAGAAATAATTGAGTATCGAAAATTTGAAGAATAGAAATTTAATAAAGAAGATGTCTTAAGATTGAGGCATCTTCTTTTACTTTATGTTAATATATACTTATAACATATATTTTATTATTTTAATGTCTATATATGTTTCTATTCTAATTGCAGAAAGGAATGTACTTATCTATGCTAAAAATACCACAAGCTGAATTTAAAATTATGAAGTTTATTTGGAGTAAGAATGACATAGTAACATCAAAAGAAGTCATAGAAGCTATGGAGCTTAGATGTAGCTGGAAAGCAACAACTACATTAACTCTTCTTTCGAGATTAGTTAATAAACGTTTCTTAAGTTCTGAAAGAATAAGAAGAATTACACACTATACAATACTTATAACAAAAAAAGACTATAAAGTGTTTGAAACAAAAAGATTTCTAGAAGAAGTACATTCTAATTCTGTAGAAAGTCTAATGAGTTCTTTAAAAGATATTTTAACATAGAAAAAGCTTATCTAATTAAAACTAAAACACACTTATTTTGTATTTGTATAAAAGTGTGTTTTAGTTTATTATTCTCTAAATAGATTTTTAAGGAATAGTATATATTATCTTTATTCATCTTCTTCCCAGTTTTTTACCCATTCTTCCAATGAAGTTATTTTTTCATTTGTTAATTCTTCTTGAAACAATGATGCTAAAAGGCTTTTTATAGAGTTAGAACCTAGAAGTTCATGTATTTTTTTTGATACAAATTCAGAATACTCATCTTCTCTAATTGCAATTGTATAATATGTACATTTGCTTGTTTCCTGAACATATAGAAATCTTTTATTTGATAACTTAGACAAAGTCTTTAATGCTGTTTTTTCTGACCGGCTATATTTTTCTTTCATATAATTAACAACATCATATGATTTTACTTTTGTATCTAAATCCCATATAAATTTCATTACAGTTAATTCTGATTTTGATAATCTTCTTAAATACATAATTATCTCCCCAATCATTCGTTTGTTTAACTAAATATTACAGCAATAATTTCATACAATCAAATCCAATTTATTCCAAATAATTAGAGCAACAATTAAACAGGTATTTACAAAATTTTGTTTTAATATTCTTAATTTGTGGTATAATAAAAGCAAGGAAACATATTTTACTTAACTTTCGAGCGATGTTTCCAAACTAAATTAGTTTATTTGGATTTTCTTTGGAACTTAATATTAAGTTCCCAGTCACTCTTAGTTGGTCGCTCAGAGTGGCTTTTTAACTTATCGTAGATATAACTAGCTATAACACCAGCTATAATACTTATCATTAGATTTTCCATAGTTTTTCACCTCCTTTCACAAGAAAGTGAGGAAAATTTTCTATGGAAACACCACTCATAGCTTTTTCAAATATTATTCCTTGCTATATTTATTATAGCATAAACACTGGAAATATATAGATACAATAAGTATAGAAAATAAATATACTTTTAAAGAAAGGAAAAATTAGTATGAAATTAAAAATGATAGATAATGCAATTGATTCGCTTAAATTAGTGAAAGAATATTTTTATGACTACACTACAGGCAGTAAGCATAAGAAAGATAATACGAATTTAGAATTGACTATTATATTTTTACATAACTCTATTGAATTGCTACTTAAATCAATACTTATAAATGAAAATGGGTTATTAATATACGGAGATTTATCTAAAAATAAACTTGATGATGGTACTGAAATGAGAAAATCATATAACGATACCCTATCATTATATGAAGTTTTAATAAAAAAAGAAGAAATTACAAACTTAATAACTACTTATTGTAGTATATTTGATGTTGATAAAAGAATTCAAATAGTACTTACTGATTTAGTAAAACTAAGAAATACTGTAGTTTGTCTTAATATAGATGAGTCAGATAATTTTGAACATATTTTAATCACTATTTATGAAAGCATAAATATAATTCTTGATGTTTTATGTGAAGACTTGAAGAAAATTAATAATTATTTTGAATATGATGATGTTAAAGATATACTAGAGCCACTTGTAGAATCTTATAATAATATTTTCGCTCCAATTCAATGATTTTTTAAAAATAAATAGTATAACTTTTGAAGTTTATAAAAATTTCTACCCTGAATTTTAACAATTTGATTCAACAAATAGTATACTTTAATATTTCTTTTTATAGCTTCACTCAAGTAATCTTATAATAAAATGAGTGAAGCTATAAAAAGACGCTCTGTATGCCATTCTAAGGCGTTATAAAATTTTCCCTTTACGTTTATACCTTTAATTTTTATTATTAATTTTATATTTATTGATAATAATTATTAATTGACCTTGAATAAATTTTCAGATATTCTATCTGAAGCTTCTTTATCCATTTCCTTAAGTACATGTGAATATACATTAAGTGTGGTATTAATATTTGAATGTCCTACTCTTTCAGATATAACTTTTATAGGTACTTTAGAATTTATAAGTAAAGTAACATGTGAATGTCTTAAGTCGTGAAATCTAATATGAGGTAAATCATTATTCTCTAAGAATTTTCTAAATTTCTTACTCATTACATCTTCAGCAATTGGATTTCCTTTTCTATCAAAGAATAGTAAGTTATGTTCATTTCTAATAATACTTCTTAATAATTTTTTATTCTGCTCCAGCTTATAATCTTTTAGTAAATTCATAAGCTCTATTGGTGCAAATATTTTTCTAATCGAACTTTCTGTCTTAGGCTCTTTAAGTGTAACAGAGCCATCTAATCTGCTTGTTATCTTACTTATAGTTATTGTATTCTCATCAAAATCAATATTATCCCAAGTTAATCCTAGAACTTCTGAAAGTCTCAAGCCTAGACCTGTAGCCAGACTGATAGGTAATTCCATGTTCGTATTCTTGGCCAATTCTAATAATTTTAGCATCTGTTCTTTATCATAAATTTCATTTTTAAACTTTTTAACTCTTGGACTTTCTATACCGTCTATAATATTTTCTTTTATTAACTTAATTCTATATGCTCTCTTGATGGCAAGTCTCAATACATTTATATGTACTTTAATTGTTTGAGGATTTAGGTTACCAGCTAAATCATCTATATAATTCTGTATATGAATATTTCTCAACTCTTGAAGACGATATCTCCCAATAGAAGGATTAATATGATTCTTACAAATAGCAATGTAGCTTTTATATGTAGATGCAGAAATATTATCTTTATATTTTTCAAGGAAGTCTAATAAAAATTCAGACAGTGTGATTTCATTTGGAACAAGAAAACTATCTTTATATATACTGTCCTTAACTTCAGCCAATCTTTTGTTGGCATCTCTTTTTTTATCAAAAGCTCCCATATTCTTTTGTTTTCTTTTTCCTGATTCATCATCTCTAAATTCTAAGTACACTACATAATTTTTATTTCTTTTTCTTATAAAAGCGTTCATAGTTACCCTCCTATCAAAATTCATATATTTATTATACCATACAGAGGAGGCAAAAAATAGTCATTTTAGCTGACTTTCAACTGACTTTTTTAATTATTTTATTTATATAATTATTGAAATTACTTAATTATAAAGAAATAAGACATAGAATACATAATTCTATGTCTTATACTAGCAATTTATTATTTTTTTATATTTTGCGTTTTAAGCAATCAAATTTCTGAATAGGATTAACTATAAGCATTAATTTTTACAAAGCCTTAAAATGGAATTTAAGAGGTCGTTTTTTATTTTCTAGTGTATTTACATTTTGGATACTGACTACATCCCCAAAATTCACCATACTGACCTTTTCTTTTAATCAAATGTCCAATTTGACATCTAGGACATTTATCCTCTTCAGTAATATTTTTTAAATTTCTAACATGCTCTCTAGTATTTTGATTAGTGGTTTTCATACAATCAAAAATTTTATCTCTAATATTTTTTATTTCCTCTTTATCAATGGTCATGTCTTTGTATCTACTTATTGTACTTAATATTTCACTTTCATTTATAACTCTAATATTATTTCCATTTATCATTATATTTTTTAGAGTAGCTTTATCTGAAAAAACAATTATTGAATATATATTATATTTATTTCCTATTATATTTTCTATTGCTTTAATATGAGCATAGTTTTGCCTTACTGGATTATAGAATGTATTTTTAGTTTTTCCTACAATTTGAGTCCATACTTTATCTTTATCATTTCCATAAATATAGCCACTAAAATTTTTACATTCTATAACAAATATTCCATACATAGAAATCACAATACTATCAATTTGTGTAGTCTTATTTGAGCCTGGTACAATAATGTCTTTAATTATTATGTAATCTTTGCCTAATCTGCTAAGTATAAAATCTAATCTAAGTTCTCCAAATCCACCTTTTACTTGTATCTTAGTATCCTTAATAATATTATTAACTTCTTTTACAGTTTTACTAACCTCTTCTGACATAAATACCTTTTCAAATATCTCCTTAAACATCCTCACCATCTACCTTTCGACATATATTTTAATTATAGCATCTAATACAATATGAAGTAGATGAAATATTCGACATAAATAAAAAAGCCACCTAAATTAATAGATGACTTAATCAGTTTTATGCTACTTTTTCAATGTATTTTTCATTAACAACATACATTTTAAACTTATGAACAACCATAATATCTTGCATATTTTCCAATGTCATTACAACTCTAACACATTTATTTCTAATTTCTTCTGGTAACTCTAAACTATTTGTCAAATTAACATAATCATCATATTTAAACATATTAGCACCTCCAAAATTAGTATTGAGGATATTATATCTCTTTATTTGATTTTCTTCAACAGCAAATTTCTCTCCAGTTTTAACATTTTCTAAACAATATAATTTTTCATAAGTATAATCATGATAATAATTAATTTTTTCTATTAGTTTACATGTTTTTTTGCTCAATTCATCACATATCTTTTCTAATATATCACAAGAACTATATAGATTACTCACTTCTTCACCAAATATACACTTATTGCAAGTTTTGTCCTCACATTCAAATCTAATGTCATTCACTTCTTTTAGTATTTCAATTTGTTTATCAAATTCAATATTTGAATGTGATAGCTTAAGAGATTTTCTTGTTTCTTCTAGCCACCAACATAATGTTTTTTCTATTTTATTTGTAACTATACTTTTATTTAATATACAATCATTACATTTTAGATTGCAGTTTCTAGTAGATTTCAATACATCTATCACATCTTTAATAGTATACATATAGCCTCCTATCTTATACCAGTGCTTCCAAATCCATTATCTCCTCTTTCAGAGCTAGTCAATTCATCTACAACTTTTAAAATAGCTCTTGGAACTTGTTGAAATACACCTTGTGCAAGTTTAGTATGTTTAGGAATTAGAATTTCAAAGTCTTCTTCATTATATGTAATTATTTTAATTTCACCTCTATATCCTGAATCCACTGTACCTAACCTTACAGTTGGATATACTCTAGTTAAAAAATCTTCCTTCCATGCAAATTCCTCTTTTTCTATTTCTCTACTAACAAGACTTGTAACTTTAAATAGTTTCTTCCAAGCACCCAAACCATTTAAGCTTATACCACTTCTAGGTCTGACTTGCATTTCATATCCATATGGAATTTCTAATGCTATACCTGTAGGTATTGCTACTGTTGATTTAGCTGGAATTAATGTATCTTTCAGTGTATATAAATCTATTCCACTATCACCTTCTTTTGCATAAGATGGTACTATTGCATCTTGGTTTAATTTTTTTACTTTAACATTTATACTCATTAATTTAATCTCCCTTTTTAAAATTATTTATTAGTATTAAGTTTGTTTAAATAAGCTATCCCAAGTGCTATAGCATCATATATATCACTTGTTTTAGCCTTACAAGTCCTATCAATATATTCTCCAATATCAATAATGTTTTCTCTTACATATGCAGCTACTTCTTCCTTTTTAGCTTTACCATTATTCATGAGATATTTTCTAATAGAAACTGGATACATATATTCAATCTCTATATTATTTAATTTTACAGTCCTCATTATTGCCCCTAAGAGTTTTCTTAAACTAAGAATTGTTTTAGAATTTCTTGAAGTGAATTGGTCTTCAACTAAGACTATTTGAATATTATGAGTTGTAATTATCTCTTGAATTGTATTACAGATATAGCACATTCTCTCATCTTCAGACTTGAATTTATCTTTTTTAGTTACTATTTTTCCATATTTTAATACCTTTTTATTTCTATTTATAACTGCCCATCCAGTTGAGGACATGGATATATCTAGGGCTAATACCATTCAATCCCTTCTTTCATATGTATTTTGACTTGCTCCACTGCATTAATTAGATTAGTGTTGTTTGGTATTGCAATATAACTTTCATTATTTAGAAAATCATTAAATTTAAGTTTATCATCTGCTAATCTTCTCTCTATTTCTTTAGCATTATCACCCCTATTAATAAGTCTTTTTCTTAATGTATTCTCATCTGTATTTATAAAAAATGGTATTAACTTAGTTTTTGTTCCCATAAAATATTTTTCTAACGCCTTATATCCACATGCATCTACTATAGCCAAAGCATATTTTTTATTCTCTAATTCAGATTTATGTATACCATATAGCCAAGTACTGCCATCATGAACTATATATTTTCTCATTTCTATAAAATTATTTTTTTCTTTCTTAAAGAATTTATTGTCTACAAAATGATATGTTTTATTGATGATTTCTGATTGGCCACGAGGAGGTCTTGTTGTATGTGATATTAGAATTGGAATATTGAATTGCTTTGAGATTTCTGTTACTATACTATCTTTACCTGAACCTGAATATCCTAAAAATACAAATATCTTATTCATTATATTTCCCCTAATTAACCGAATTTTGGATTGTAGCCAGATGGGTCAAAGATTCTTTCTTCTTCTTTACCTTTATTTGATTCAAATACATTAGGATTATCAATAATCACTTGATGAAGCCCTTTAGCTAATACATCTACTAAATATTCCTCATCTTCACTCTCTATACATCTATCTCTAAATATACAGTGAAATAACTCATGTAAAAATGTAGCTTCTTTTACTCGTTCTGATTGTAAATTATTAGATAATTTAATCGTTTCAGTTCCATAATCTGCTAATCCATAACATAATTGATTGTTTACTAGAATAGGTTCTTCTGTCTCTTCTATTTTATAGGATAAACCTCCTACTTTTACTTGTTTTGGTATATTCATTTAAACACTCTCCAATCTTATTAAAAATTACATTTTATTGTGATTCATACTTTTTAAAACCCTTGTTTTGCTGGATTTCAATACTATTTTCTTTAATTATTTCTTTATATAATTCATTAGATATTGTGGCGTTTATTTCAATGCTTTTTTCTACTAACGTTTTATTAAAATTATTAATAAAATTATTCGTAATATCAAAACCAGCCAACATAAATGAAAAGAATATTCCTATTGCCATTATAATATCTAATAGATATTCTTCCACACATGACGGACTAGAATAAAAGCCTATATCTGTATTCCTTCCAAAATATAAACTGTACCCTAAGTTAAAAATCAAGAAAAATATCATTAAATACAATGCTCTATACTTACTATTAATTATCTTTTTCATTTTCACCACTCACCTTTTTTATATCTATTAAATCCCATGCATAGATTGTTTTTTCTGTTGCACTATATTTTTCACTTGTATCTAGTTGGATAAATTGCTCATCTACATTTTTTAATCTTCCCTTACAAAATTGTTCTTTTATATCTTCCATAGTTTTATATTTTACATTTATAATGTCTCCTGTATGTAATATGTCTCCATTTTGTAATAACACTTCTTGTCTGACTTCTTGTATCATACAATCATCCTTTCTTCTTTTTCTAATAATATAGATATTAGAGATTCCGATATAACATCAGCTAAATCAAGTATAAGTTCAGGGTCTGAAATATCATATATATCATATCCATTTCTACCTATAACTCCAACTATTGAATAATCTCCAACACATTGTAAATTTTTATGAACTCCTAAACCTGGCTTAACAGGCTCATTTCTAACTACAATTGTTCCTTTATCTGAAACTTTACTTATACAAGCATCAATGGCTATTATATTTGAATTTGGATAATTGTTTTTTATTGCTTGTATTTTTTGTTCTAAATTTAAAGCATGTATTGTATCTCCAAGCACTCCAAATATTTGATTTTTAATGGCAGACCTTTCTAATATACTTCCAATCATAGGAGCTAATGAGTCAGCTAAAACTCTATCAGTACCTATACATACTATTAAAGTATCCTCATTTACAATATCCCTTAGTACTTCTGATATTTTTGATACAGCATTTAGATTGTTGTAACTGATTTTTAATATGTCCATATAACACCTCTTAAATATAAAACTCTTTCATATCATCTAATCTTAAACAAGCCAATTTACCGTTATCGAAACATGCTCCACAGTCTATATCTATTAGTCCTTCTTGTTTATATATTTTAGCCTTTTCATAATCTTTAATGTTTTGAGTTGGTGTATGACCAATAATAATTGTGTATCCTTTTATATGTTTATTAGTATTTAATATTGTTCTGTCCCATACACAAAAGTCTTCTTCTTGTAACTCAATTATTTGTTCTATATTGAGATTCTCATAGTTATTTGGAAGGTATAGTCCAGCATGAACCAATATAAAATTATCTACTATTTCTAAATATGGAAGATTCTTAATATATTTATAAAAACTTTCTTCATATTCAAATTTTTTATTTTTTAGTTTATAAAAAGTATCATCTCCTCCATTATAAAACCAAAGATATCTATTATTAGTATCTCTCCAGCTTTCCTGAAACATTAACTCATGATTACCTTTAAGAAGTGTTATATTTTTGTGATTTCTTATATAATCTATAATTTCTAAAGATTTGTCTCCTCTATCTAATACATCTCCTAAAATATACAAATGGTCATTTGAATTGAAATTGATTTGCTCTAACATTGAAATAAATTTATCATACATACCATGTAGGTCACTCATTACATATTTAATAATTACCACCTCCTATTAAAACTAACTTTTTAATCTAAATAGCTAACATCTAAAATACAGTCACCAACTATTTCAAAAGCACATAATATTTGTTTACCATAATCAGATAGCCATGACCCCCAAATACTACTACCATGTTCTAACAACCCATATGAATTTAAAGCATTTAATATAAATTCTTGTATCAAATTATTTTTACTACCAATTATTCCACAAACATTATTAAACTCTATTTCAAATATGTAACATCTTTCTGTGTATTCTAAATTACATTTTTTTTCTTTATTTTGTATTGCAGTCAATACTCCTTTTATCATAAAAGATATATCTTCAGGAGAACCACAACCACAAAAGTCCATTATTTCATATCTTAGATGTAATATCATTTTACTTGCTATTTTTTTTAATTGATAATTATCATATATATTCATTTCTTTTAACTTAATCAAATCTATCTTATTTATTTTGTCCACATTATCTCCCTTCTTTTTATATGTTACTTTCTTATATCTTTCATAAGCAAATATATTATCATATCTTTAGATAAATTTTCTTTTGAATATGCTATTGCTTTATTTAAGATTTCTAATATTTCACAATAATTACGACATTCATCAAATAATAATTGAGAAAATGTGTCTGAAAATCTAATCTTTTTCATTTGATTCATAAACATTCTATGATAATATTCTTGTTCTCCTAATTTATATAAGGCATACCATTTAAGTTTAGAGTTTACTTCGGGGAAAATCATTTGTATATGTACTTTTAATTCATCAAAAGTCAACTCTTCTAAAAATACTATTTTTTTAGCAACTATTTTATCTATTTTATGACCAAATGAAAAATAACTTGGAGGAGAACTCATTGTTCCATAGTTATTTTTATCAACTTTTTTAACTAGAGCCTTTACTTTAAAAAATCTATTGCTAAAATTCAAACCATAGTATTGAAATACATCAGCTAAATCTAAACATAAATGGAATCCACAATTACATATACTAATATCATCACCATTTATACTATAAGTTTTATTTAGTTCATATTGAAAATCTCTACATTTCATATTTTCATCTGTACCTTTATATCCTTCAACCCAAACCCACTCATCATCTTCTTTCTTCTTTTTCTCTTTTTTTAACTCTATTTGTAATTTCTCAACATCTAATAATTTTATTTCCTTTTCTTTAGCATATCTTTTATTGAAGATATTCAATATAATATCACCTCACTTTATTGTTTAGAGACTATTTTAATTTTATATCCTAATTCATCTTCTATTTCTTCTTTAGTCATTGATTTAGGATTACTTTCTAACTCTTCTTTTAATGGATTACTATAGTAATTTGCTAACATAATACATTCAATAATCCCTCTTTCTATTTCATCATATTTAGACATGTCTGGATATATTCTACCTCCATTCTTTTTTATACAAATCTCTAGTCCTAGATTATAAAATGACTCATTATTAAGGAAATTCATTAGTATTTTATTAGAATTATTTTTTTCTGCTAAATAAACACCAATTAATTTATTTTTATCTATATATTTCTCTAAATTTTGATAATAGGCAATTCCAATTCCTGATGTATCTAACACTAGTTTATCGCAATTATGATTATTAAAAATTTTATAAATTTCAAAGATAAATTTATCAGATGTTATATTTCTATTGGATAACTCTCGAATGTGCCCATTATCAAGAATACAAATACACATATTCTTTAATAGTAAATCTATACTTATGCTCATTATTTTCATCTTATCTCTCCTCTATTTGTTATTCTAGCTCATATTAAAACACATATTTTATTTCATAAATTCTTCCCACAAATGAGAATTATTAGAACTGTCATTATATTCTGGGTCTATTTTATCTGGTTTAATATTTTCAACTAACCATTTAATACCTTCTTCTTCTGAAGAAAATACTATTACTCTCCCATCTTCATCATATTTAAATCTTTCCGAAGAATACTCATAATAATCTCCTGGATATAATTCAAGTAGTTTCACTTTATTTTTACAGCTTATGAAAGGGTAATATACAGGCATAACATCCCTCCTTTATCTTTTTTTATATTTTTTCCAAGCTTTAAATCTAATTTCAGATTTGAAAGCTATAACATCATATTCTAATATTTTTCTTCTCCTCTGCTGCTCTTTAAGAAATTTAGTAGTAAATTCTTTTTTGGTCATAACAATCATCCTCTAAATATTATTTTTTATTTCTAATAAATAATTAAGTATAATTTTTTCTGGAAATGTCTTTGCTGTTATTATATCTATTGATTGTATAATTATAAAAACAACAGAAAGAACTATAAAAAATAAACCAAGAGCTATAAATACTGGAAAATCCCCTTTATCATATTTCCAATCTATATAAATCAATAAAGCACCAACAACTATTCCAATTACACATATAACTATCCAAAATATACTTGTAGATACCTCATAATTAATATATTTAGTAGTTAATGTTTGTAAATATGGAATTACATTAGTATTAGACCAGTCTATAGTCATCCCAACTTTATCACTTAAATTATCTAAAATTTTTATAATCTGTTCACTAAATTCCATTTAACTCACCTCCAAAGAGGGAATAATCCCTCTCAATTTAATTACATTTACTCCATCCACAATCAGGACAAGTCATACATCCTTCCATCATTTGAATCTCTAGCCCACATTCAGGACATTTTGGCTCAGATTCTTTATATTCTTCTATTTTTTCTCCTTGTTTTTCTTTAAGAAAATCTTTTATGGCATTTAAAATAGCTATTCCACAATGATTACCTTTATCTAACATGTTTCCTTTTGCTCTACTTGAAGCAAAACTAGGACAAGTATTAACACCTTCTAAAGCCTTTTCTATATTATCTAAAGTTCCTCCAAGTCTAAGTATTCCAGACATTGAGATTGTTGTAGCTTCAAGAAGTTTTTCGCACCCACCTGAACCAGCTTTTTTTACATATAACTCTTGTATGCTTTTTTCTTTTTCTGAATAAGATATGAATAAAACTAATTTACCACATCCAATATGTAACTTTTTCTTATATGAAACAGTATCATTTGATATAGGCTTCCAGTCTCCTCTCTTAAGCTCTTGTGTATTATTTATAGCATTAGTGGTTGTAAGAATCCCTTCACGTTTACATCCAGCTCTATATATTGTTAATCCTTTCAATCCATTAACCCATGCTAATAAATATAACTCTTTAACCTGTTCAATAGTTGATTCATATGGTAAATTTACAGTAGAGGAGATACTTGCATCTATATGTTTCTGAAATGCTGACTGCATTAAAATACGTTCTTTTGGAGTTAGCATTGTTGCTGTTACAAAGTAATCAGGAAGTGTATTTTCATCTTCAATGTTGTTTTCTCTCATATATTTTTTAACTATAGGTGTGTAAACTTTATAATATTTCTCTTTATCATGTAAACTTTCAGTTTTTCTAGTGTAAGAAAATGCGAAGATTGGTTCTATTCCTCCAGATATTCCTAACATAGTTGATATACTTCCAGTTGGAGCTATTGTTAAAAGTTGTGAATTTCTAAGACCATATTTTTCTATTAATTCTAGTGTTTCATGAGATGCATTTTCTTGAATAAATTCTGATTTTAAAATACATTCTTTATATTTTGGATATGTACCATATTTTTTTGATAATAAGGCTGATTGTTTTAGTGTTTCATCTGCTAAACATTTACCTATCACATTACATAACTCAATAGCCATTTCTGAACCATATCTTACATTCATTTTTATGAGCATATCAGCTATTCCCATAACTCCAATACCTAGCTGTCTGTAATCTCTAACTGTATCTCTTTGTATTTTTAATGGATGCAAAGGTAAACCTTCATCTAAAACATCATTCATTACTTTTACTACTATTTTTATATCTTTTCTAAAATCATTATAATTAAAAGTTTTATCTTCTTTAACATATTCGCTTAAGTTAAATGAGCCTAAAAGACAACTACCACCTGCTGGAAGCGGCTCTTCGGCACAAGGATTTACACCTGCATATTCAAATTCATCATCTTCACTTAATAAATTATAATTATTTATTTTGTCCCAAAATAAAATTCCTGGTTCTGCATAATTCCAATTATTTTCACATAGTTTATTAAATAGTTCTTTAGCATTTATTTCTTTAACTATAATTTCACCAGTCTCTTCTCTTGTAAAAGAACAATTATACATTGGATTTGAATCTATCCCTGTAGCTTTTTGCATAAATTCATCTGTTATTCTTACAGATATATTAGCTTTAGTAATTTTATTTAAATCTGTTTTAATATTTATAAATTCTTCAATATCTGGATGATTAATATCGAGAGATATCATTAAAGCAGCTCTACGACCACTTTGACCTATTGTTTCAGCAACTAAGGAATATGTATCCATAAATGAAACTGCACCAGTTGTAGATTTAGCTGAATTATTGACTTTTGCTCCTCTAGGTCTTAACTTAGATATATCGATTCCTACCCCTCCTCCATAAGAAAAGGTTCTTGCAGTATCACTACATGTTTGGTATATATCTTCAATAGAATCACCAGTTGCTAAAACATAACAGTTTGAATAGGTTATTTTTCTTCCATCATTTTGTAATCCTCTATTAGCTAATATTCTACCTCCAAATAAGAATTTTTTTTCTTGTATTAACTGTCTTACTTCTTTATCTCCATTAGACACTCTATTGAGCCATTCATCAAAAGTTTCATTATTATTCCTATATTTATTATTCCATATTGCATTTTGCATTTCATTCATTTCCCAACCTATCATTAAATCGCTCCTTTGTATTTTATTTAGTTTATAAAAATTTTATAAATTTAATTAAGTTTAATACAAGTATAACACTCAACTAGATAAAATGCAATACTAGATTTTAAAAATTTTCATTTTAAAATCTAGTATTATCTCTATTGTTTCTGTTGCTGAATTGCAAATTGCTCTAAATATATATCTTTTAAGGTTCTTCTTGTACTTGTATTATTAATAATACTTAATCCAGAACTTGTTTCTCTCATAACTCTACTCCAAATAGAACTACCTTTATCCATATCTATATATTTAATACATTGCATCTTCTTTTTCCAATTTGAATGTCTCCATAAATATAAATTATGTGCAAGACCCAAATATGCATAAAACATGAAATTCTCACAAGTTAATGAAATTTCTTTAGACATTATTCTTCCTTCATAAGACATCATTTCAGGATAAATTTTAAATAATTCTTCAAAAAACTCTTTTAAAAATTTAAAACATTCTTCTTCCATATTTTTGTCTTCGATATCACTAAAAGTATTTTTGAATGCTGTTACAAGTGTATTTAAACTAACAATATTCATCATATCATTTTTTGCAATAGATGTTTTAACCATATCTATTTTATTCTTTAATACCCCTTTTTCATTCAATTTTATCATAATACGATTTACTGCATCCTGTTTATTAAAAGATTCAATTCTCGACTTAGAAAGAGTTTCATGCAAGTTTAATTGCCAAAAATGCTCCATTGCAACTTCCATGTTATGGCAAGTTATTAAAATAGGAAATTTAAGAGTTTTTAATATTTTCATTATTCTCTCTCCATCTTTGCCTTCTATTACTTTAGCATCTTGATATATATTATGTATTGCTTTTGTTCTATGCTGTCCATCTTGCATACACATTAAACCTAATATTATTGTTAGTTGTGAAGTATTTTCATCATATATTACTTTTCCTTCTTTTCCGTTTTTATCAAGTATATTTATTGTCAGTTGGTCTGGAAAATACTTTTCTTGTAATATCTTTTTTTGAATACTTTTGACTCTTGTTTTATTAAAAACTGCTTTATATTTAAATGTTCCATCTGCTTGTTTTTTTGCTAATAGACCACGTTGTGTTGCAGGATAGTATATTATTTTTTGTTCATCCCATAATTTCGCTATTTCATATGCAGAAATATTTATAGTCCACATTTTTTTATATAAGTGGTCTACTCCTTGAAATGTATAGTTTTCAGTAAGTTTATGTTCATTAGGATTATATATATTATCAAATGTTATCGCCAATTAAATCTCTCCTTGTTTTGTATTTTATTATATTATTATTATATACTATTTTTAACCGAATTACAATTTATCTGTTTTTATTCAGTTTATAATTTACTCTAACATCCTTATTTTATACATAATCCTAAGTTTTAAATCTTATTAAAATAGTGATTTTAATTACTTTTTTTCTTCTTAGATTCCTCCTGTATCTTTTTCTTATTTTTTAAATTTTTTGCTTCTTCCTCTATTAATTCAATCATAGTATCAATAAAAATTTTTACAAATATCTTTTTATAATTTTTAAATTCTTTATCTGTTAAATCCAACTCTTGTTCATCTACAATATTCTGAAATCTATCATTTGCAAATCTTTCTAAATATTTTTTTGAATATGTTACAGTAAAGCATGGTTTAAATGCTTTAGTATATTCTTTAGTCCAACTTTCTAAATTGTTTAATTCTATTCTTAGTCCCATTTGAAACTCCTTTTATTCATAAGAAATTAATTCTTCTATTAGATTTAAAACACTTTTAAAAACGATAAAATTCTTTTGTTTTAAGTATTTTTTCTATATTTTCAACTGTTCTTTTATACATATTTAAATCTTTTTTATTGTTTTGAATTTCTTCATTTAATCTTGAGATTTCTTTTTTATAAAACCCTTCTTTATCTTTTGATAACTCTATATTAGGAGTGCTATTGTTGTTAATATTTAATTCTATGTATCCAAATGTCTGATTTGTTGCATCTTTTAATTTTATCAAGTTGTCTCCATTTATGCTTCCATGATTGCAATTTCCACAAGACACATGAATTATTGTGTCTTTAGGGTAGTTTCTGAGTGTTTTTTCTAATTCTTCTACATTCATATATTTGCACCTCATTTTTAAATTTTATTTAATTCTTTTACTTAACATTGCTATTAGAATTTGATTTTTGATATACCTATTCAATTATCCAATAAGAGCTTACCCATATATCAATCCCATCCACATCTATATACTCATCATTTATGAGTCTCTTTTTTGACTCTGCTTTAGTTTTATTTAGATATACTTTGTCAAACAATTCAATTGGATTATTTTTAAATGTTTTTTTCTTTATCTTGCATTCTTTTATTCTTCCAGAGCGTATATTATAAAATATGATTTTGGGAGAGTATTTTGTGTTGATATCTACAGCTATACAATGTCTTGGGTTTTCATCAGATTTAATAACATTACAACTTCCTACATTTTCATAATGAGCTTTAATTAATTCTTCAATCGGAATATCTTTGTTTTCAAAAACATCTTCCATATATTCACACAATGCTAAAGTATTTATATCCTTGAACATTTTTTCAGTCTTTCTATTTGCGAACTTTTCTATATGTTTTGCATGAATATTATTCTTCTTTAATTGTATTTTTCCATAAAAATCACTAAATACTTGCACAATATTTAATAATTTAGATGTCTTACCAAACTCTTCAAAAAAGTTTAACTTAATTAATATTTCTAATTGTCTACTATTGATGTTTTTATTTAAATCTATTAACAATTTAGTAAAAGTATTATATTCATTATCTCTTAATGAATATAAATACTCAGCAACTTCAGTATTTAAATATTTAATACTTGATATGCCTTTATATATAGTATTTGTTTTTCTGTCCATGAAATACTCTGCTCTTGAATATCTAAATTTACAATTTTTAATTTCTATCCCATATTCTTTTGCCAATTTTATGCCATTATTAAAATCTTCTTCGTTGTCTGCCCAATTTAAATATGATGTTGTAAATTCTAGAGGATGGTAGTATCTTAACATCCCACATATATAACCATTCATAGAGTACCCAGTTGAATGATTATATCCAAATTGATATTCTGAAGAGTCTGATATTATTTGTATAAATTCTTTTGCTTCTCTTTCAGCTACTTCTTTAGGTCTATTTGAGTGTTTACAATAACCATTTAAAATCTTTGGCAATTGTTTTTCTAATTCAACATCATCTTTTTTTCCTATCGCTCTTCTAGTTGTATCAGCTAAAGAACCATTAAAATCACATATATCTGTTAAGAACTTTATTGTATCCTCTTGAAATACTAAAAATCCGTTATTATCCTTCAATAGCTCATCTATCTCTTTTGATGGATTTTTATTAAATTCTCTATTTATTAATCTTTCTCTATATGATTTTCCACTAGGTCTTAAACTTGCATTTACCAAAGACATATCATTTACGCATTTTGCTTTATATGTGCTTAATAAATCAAAAGCGTAATCACCTTCAAATTGAAAAATTCCAACATTAATTCTATTTATATCTTCCCAAACATGTTTGTCGTTCCAATTTATTTCATGAGCATATTTCCATTTTTTATTTATAAGTTTATACGTATCTTGAATTATGCCTATAGTTTTTAATCCTAATATATCAAATTTTACATAGTTCAATGAGTCTACTGCTTTCATTGTGCAAAATGACACTGGACTGCTTTCATCTCCATCTTTATAAAATACACCTAGGTTGTCATACAAAGTTATTGGACTACCAATCATTCCTGCTGGATGTGTACCCTTAGATAGTATAACCCCTCTAATTCCATCAAAATAATAAAATAAATCCTTATTATCTTCTCTTAACTCATCCCACATTTTTTTTAATTTAATCAATCTTTGTTTTTTCTTATTGTTTCTTATTGTATGCAAATATAATTCATGGTCTATAAAATCTGGTGATTTGCTTTCTTTACCCTCCAATTCTTCTATATTTATTTCTTCTATGATTATCTTGGAATATTCTTTAAATATATTATCAAATGTATCTTTTATATTCTTAACCAACTTTAAATTATCATAGTTTAATCCTTTAGCAAGTACATCTATACTACCTCTATCTTTTATAGTTTGAAATGTTAGTATATATGATACTTTATCTTTACCAAATCTGTTAATTATATATTCGTAAACTCTTTGTCTATCTGATGGACTAAAATCTAAATCTATATCTCCAAGTGATATTCTGTCAGCATTGCAAAATCTTGAAAATGCAGTTTTCCATTTTATAGCATCCACATCTGTTATGCCTGTTATATATGCTATTAAAGAACCCCCAACTGAACCTCTGCATGGACTAACATGAATATCATTATCTTTGCACCAATTTACTAGTTCGGCTACAAATAACATAAAACTAGCCATACCCTGATTACACATTATTTCATACTCTTCTTGTATTCTTAATTTATATGTGTCTATTTTTTCTTTTTCAATAGCTTTTATATTTATTAATTCTAAGAGATTTTTATCTATATAATCTTTCCATATTTGATTAGCATTTTCCCCATATAAATTTGGGTATTTAAAAGTTTTATCTAATGTAAAATCTTCAACCATAGCAGCTAATTTATTTGTATTATTGATTGCTTCCAATATAATATCAGTAGGTAGAGTATTTTGTTTTTTAAACTCATTAACTAAATCATCATAACTTTTCCATGTTAAGTCAAACTCATCTTCTTCTCCATAGAAGCTATTTTTAGATTTTTGAAGCACTTTTCTACATTCTGCTTTATATTTAGATGATGAATGAGTATCTGTTCCTGCTATCAGTGGTATTCCATACAAGTTGCTCCACTCATAGAGCATTTTATTATACTCTTTTTGACTATCACAGTTGTGATATTGTATTTCTAAAAAACATCTATGATTATTTTTAGACATCCATTCCAGCAACTCTTGTCTTTTTTTTATATTATAATTATATTTCTCAATACCCTCAGTATCTATTATATTTGTATCACCTAGCTTCCATAATGGTGATGCTAGACAAGCAGAAGTTATTATTATATTGTCGCTTGTATTCATTAATTCATCAAATGATATTCTTGGATTGAAATAAAAATGACGGTCACTATTATCTTTTAAAATCCCTTTAGATGTAGCTTTTGACATTAGAGAATTTAACTCTCTAACACCTTTTAAATTTTTTGCATATAAGCCAATATGCCAACCTCTATTATTATCTTCTAAATTTATGCATGTATATAGTTCTACACCATGAATATACTTTATTTCTGCTTTATCACACGCTTGTTTCTTTTTTACCCAGTCATAAATACCACCATGATTGCTAAATGCTATTGCTTTCATGTTATTTTCTTTTGCTAATGATATATATTCATCATATTTGCTACAGGAGTCAGCAAAACCATTACAATTAGAAGTATCATCGTGTAAGTGGTATACAACATAATTATTTGTTGATATTTCTTTTTGTATTTTATTCATTTACAACACTACTTTCAACATCTATTATATCTATATAAGAATATCCATTTTCATTGTTTTTAATAGAAAATAATATATTCATTATTAAATCCTTAGATTTAAGATTATTATTATCTTCGTTAATCATTTTGCTAAAAAATTTTTTACTACAAAAATCTTTTTTAAATAAAATTTTATCTTTCATAAAACTATAATTAGCATTTCCATATTTTTTTATATCCATTGTATTTATTCTTAAGTCTTTAATTATAAATTTAGGTCTTTCAATTGTCCCACACCAAACATCTTCTAATTCTCCTATACATATTAAATCATTTATGTTTATATTGTTGTCAAATACAAAATCTACTTCTACATTATTTGTTATTGTTATATTTTTAAATTTATCATTTGTATATTTTATAAACTTATTTATATTTTCTTTGGGAAACTCATATCCAAAACTAGATTCATGTCCTTTACACCAATTAAATAATTTGCTGTCTTCGCAAATAGATTTAAAATTATCTATATAATTAGGACATCTTACTGAACCTGTATAATTATTTTTATTGTCAGATTCTCTTATCATAAGTATTGGCTTGTTGAATATATTCATAAATTTATTTGCTACTAATCCTGTTACTTTTGCATCTATACTATTTGAATCAATCAATACAACCTTATCATTCTCCATTGAAAATAGCTTTACATTTCCCTTTATTGCTTTATCAGTTATATCTTTTTGCTTTCTTTTATAGTTTTTACCTATTCTTATAATAGCATCTTGTAATTTCTGTTTTTTAATTTCACCTTTTGATTTATAGGTAATTATTTTTTCTTCGCCTATAAAAGCTCTAAACAACAATTCTTTATCTTCTACTGTTCCATTTCTAATTATTGCATTTATTATAGGCGAAACACCCCAAATAACGTTGTCTATCTTTAAATAATCTTTTATTTTTAAATCATGAACAAATGATAATATTAAGGGATTGGTTATATAGTTTACTTGCTTACCTATATTGAATATATATCTGTTTTCTAGTGACCTCATATCCATAGAGTCACTTATATTTGCAAGATTAGCCAAATCAATATATTTATATCCTATATCTAAATTTACTTTATCTACTATGTATCTTATAAATTTATATGTAACCATTGCTCCACTACCATCTATATTTTCTACTTCTCCATCTTTATTATTAATTATTATACTTGTATCTGGCGCCTTAGTTAAATCATACATATGATGGTCTAATGCAATGAAATCTATTCCATTTTTATTTAATTCTATTTGTTCTTTAAAATTTTCTGATGAGCTATCTGGAGTAATTAATAGTTTTGTGTTGTTTTCAATTACTTTATCCATAACCTCCTTTGTTAGTCCATGAACTTTTGCCTTTTCAGTATGTTGTATATAATACACATTGTCATATTGTAGGTCAAATTTAATAAACATATATATCATTGAAGAACTACAATAACCATCAACATCTGTATCCACTAGTATACCTATTTTATTATTATTTCTAATATTTTTTAATAAACAATTGTAGGCTCTATCAATGTTGGTGTAATTATTATAATCTTCCCAATTTAAAATATCTGCATTTAAAAGCCAATTTATTTTTTGATTATCAAGACCTCTATTTTTTAAAACAGTATTTAATACTGTATCTTCTATATGATTTTTTAGTTCCCATTCCAATCAATCACCTACTTTAATTTTATTTTTTAATAATCTTTCAAAAACGTCTTTCCCTTTATCTATTGGAGAGTCTTTGTACGATAATAAGTTCTCTACATCCCATAACACATATACATCTACTAACCCAGATAGATTTTTAGTCATTTTTTTTATTTTATTCCACCATTTAGTACAATCATCATCTTCTAATTCTTGAAATTGTCTATCATATGCTATTATGATTTCTGTTACTCCTAAATCCAAAATCATTTTTTTCTGATAATTAGAAAATGAACTTCCACAAGTCGCAACTGCTATATTATTTTTAGGATATATGGTCTCAAACTTTAATACTGATTTTTCGCCTTCAAATATAAAAACTTTTTTCTTATATTTTATATTTTCTTTGTTTTTATTTAATCCATACAAATTCTTTCCTAATGGATGATTATATCCTTTATCATCCAACCATAATGGATAATATTTTCCATACCTTTTTGCTAGATATTTATTAAATGCTCTTACTCTTATGCCTACGACCTCATTATTAATATTCATATGTGGAATTACAACCCTATTGTTCTCTATATCATACCTTACATCAAAATTTTTTATAGCCTCAAATGATATTCCTTCCTCTTCCCATTGCTTAATGCGTTTTTGTGGGTATATCCTGTGTAAAAAAGGTTTATCTATACGACTTAATATTTCAACTTCTATATCTAATATAGATTTGCTTTTAGTTGCATTAGGTGTACCAAAACCTACTTTTGGTTCATAACAATATGTGTATTTTATTATATCTGTGATAAATTTAATGGAACTTTTAAAATCTATATTTTTAGATGTCATAACCAAATCAAACAAAGACATATTTCCACAGTTAGTAAAACAAGTAAATAACTTTGAATCTTTGTGATAATACAATTTATAGCTACATTCATCATTTGGATTATTATGACATATTGTTTTAAATATTAATTCTTTGTCATTACTTTTTTCAGATAAATCACTTCCAAGTTCACTAAGTATTTTTATTATATCTTCTTCAGTTATGCTTTTTAAAAGCTCTTTCGCATCTATAGATAATCACCTCCTAATAGGTTAATTGCCCAACGAATACATTATCACAATATGCTTTTTCTATAAATCTTCCTGACCTTCCATCCATTTCATACAATAATATTTTATTATCATCATCGCCAGACCTAGTTTTATTTACAAATAACAGAATGTGTTTTTTCCTAATATCTATACAATTTTTATCAAACTCTCTTTCTTTCCCTTCTTTTGTGGAACTATCTATAATCTCTAAATATGACTTTTGAAGCTTCCCTTCTAACCTACCTTTTTTCCATCTGTAAGGTTTTAAAAAATATCTATCTTTTTCAGGATTTAGTTCATCTGGTATTATTTTTCTCATTAATGTTATTGTATGCCCAACCTCTTTAATTTGTTTTGCATTTGATATACAAGCAGCAGTCAAATAACTGACTTTTCCTTCAGTATAAGTTGCTAATTGTATAGGAAAAATTATCCTCATCTTCATTTGTTTTCCAAACTTATCAAAATCTCTAGCTGCTTCATTCATTTCACCTGTAGAATTTCCTGATGAAGCATCTTCAGCTTTAAAAGTATCAAGTATTAAAGTATCATAGCCTTCACTCAAACTTAATTTTTTAGCTATTTTTTTTATTTTTTCAGTGTTAAAATCATACATTGATATGAATTTAAGTTTTCCTGGTATTGAATATTTCTCTTCAATAAACTTATTTGCTAAGTAGAAAGTTTTTTCTTCTTCAATTGTAAAATCAAAATTTTTAACTTTTCTTCTAGTCATTGTATGACAATTGAATATAGCATTTGATATATATGTTATTAATATCTGTTTGTAGTATTCGCTTTGTTGTTCATTACTTATTATCAAGACTTTACAATCAGATTCTACTAGTCCCATAGCCATATTTAAAGTAAAAGTTGTTTTTCCAGTGCCACTATGACCTGCTATAAAATATATACCATTTGAGTGTCCCACTCCATCTATTATGTTACTCAACATAGGCATACCCTGAACATATCTTTCTTCTCCAGTATCAGTTTGCCATCTTAAAGCTATTGCAAAACTAGCTGAGTTATCATCTTCATTATTTTTCTTTTTTAATATTTCTTCTGAAGTATAATGCAAGTCTTCTATAACAACATCATTTCCAACTAAATTAATACTACTATCTGCTAATAACATTTCATAAAAATCATGAACTTGAGATGCACTCATAGAAGGAAATAAGTCTATTGGTTTTACTTTTATACCTTCCACTTCAATTTCCTTATCTATATTAAAGCCTTTACTTTCTAGCCTTATTATAAGATTAGATTTTTCTAAATCATCTATATATTTTTTTTGATTGTGTATATTTCCTAAATCTCTAACTTTTTGTATGCTTTCCCAACCACCATATTTTTCATATGATTCATTTAATGAAGGAGATATTCCTACAAATGCTGAAACCGTCACTTCATCTATCTCTTTATATTTTGTACTTAATTTTCTTATGAGATTGTAAAAAAATTTAGTTTTCGGAAAAGTAAAGTCATTTTCAGATAGAGGATAGTCAGCAATTATACTTATATCTTGCAACAAAACCGATATCACAAGGCTTTCAATATTCCCTCTATTTTCTAATACCATTTTCTCCAACCTCCTTTATTAAATCCTTTAAGGTTGTTGTTCTTTTTTTTCTCGCTACTGGAATTTTCATTGTTTCTTCAGGTATGTCTACTAAATCCATCTCAGTTTCTTTTTTCTCTTTTCTTTGTATATTTTTCTTTACAACTGTAACATCTCTTATATTATTTTTTAATATTGTAAATATATAGCATAGTTTTTGATATTCATTTTCTATATCTTTTCTAAACTCTAAAGCGTCAATTATTTGAGTTTTCATTTCTAAAATACAATTATAAACATCTTCTCTTGTATAACCGTTATCTAACATCTCTTTTATCATTTTAGTCTTATTTTTTGCGATACATTTGTAACCAATAATACTATCTATTCCTAATAAAATTTGATTCCATAGCCATTTCTCTCTTTCTTCTAATCTATAGTGTAATTCACAACAATAATTTCGTTTTTCTTCTCTGCCCGTTTTAGTAATATGAATCACTGAGTATATATCTTCAGCTAGAAATTTTTCTTTACAGTATCTACAAGTTATTTTTCTTCCCAATAATTCTCCTCCTTCTTATTGTTAATGTTAAAAAGTCGCCCTAATTGAGCGACCTTTTAAATTATTCTATATTCTTCCAGAACGCTTAGGTTGGGTACTTTGAATATCTTGAGATGTATTTTTTTTACTAGGAGGTTTAACTTGAGAATTGCCATCATCATCATCCTCGCAAAATGATAATTGAAGTAAGCTACCTAGTGCATAACGCTTACTATATGTTTCTGTTGCTCCATATCCTTGAATATCTAATTTACTCGGTTTTATAGGTACACTATCAGACTCCATAAACTGACCACTAGAATGCCATAATACAGTTTTAATTGATACCGAATTGTTTCCACCAGAAATAGGAAATTGAGTTATACATAAATCAAATTTTGCTAATATTGGTCTTATTGTTGTTAGAATATTATCTAAATTTGCATATTTGCTATTATAAAATGGATTATTAGAACTCTTTTCAATACTTTCTACCTCTTTTTGAAAATCAACTAAACTTACTAATAAATCTTTTATATTTTCACTTCTGCGAAATGGTATTAATAAATCTTTATTCTCATTTTCTTTTAAATCTCCAACCATTTTTCTTATTACATCTTTTAATTGTTTTACTTCACTCTCTATGTTAGCTATTTGTTCTTCCATAAAACTCTCCTTTAAATTTTATTTAGTTTATAAATATTAATTAAAATGGTAAATCTGATTCTTCAATATTTATGTTATTCTTTTGTGCATCTTTTTCTTTCATGGCATTTTCTTTTTCTTCCATTTTATCTATCATGGCTACTATATTATCCTTATAGAATGGATTAGGCTTCCCATCTTCACCAAAATCATTTTCTTTTGATATCTTATTTCCTGAACCTCCAGTTATTCTAAGATATTTTATTATTTTATCTTTTTTCCCTGTACCAAATCCACCAGTTCCTTCTATTATCTCAGTTACTATATCTCCTTCTAATTGTGGTACATCTCCCACTTTATATAGCTTTTCAAATTCTTTTATTACTTCTGTATTATCAATTACAAGTCTAACTCTAAATCCATTATCATTGTATTTATTCATTATTCCTATTACTTCTAATCCTTCTTCTATTTTTATTATTTCCTCCAAGTATACATATGCCCTCCATAATATACCTGCCTTTATAGGTAGTTTTGCATCTTTTTGTCTGTTACAAAATTTACCTTGTATTCTAAACCCTTCATGTTTTTCTCCATCACTATAATATGTATTATCATCTAACTGACAAGTGCATCTAACTATTTCTCCTCTACCCTCTTCTGCTCTAGTTACAATATCATTCACAACTGTTTCTAATCCCTGTGATATCTTATTAACTCCTCCAGCAGATGTGTATATGCTTCCATAATAATCAACTATTTCATTCTTATCTTGTGATATAGCAACATTAAGTTTAAACTTTATTGCTTCTTGTGGAGTTCCTTCTTTTACTCTTTCTGCTGCTAATATATCTAACACTTCCCCACTAACAAAAACCTCATTGTAATTTACATTTTTTTTCGCCATAAATATTCTCCTCTTTGATTTTGTATTTTATTTAGTTGTAATTATTCTTAATTTTTCTATATACTTATAATAACATGTTCTATTTATTATTTCAATACTTATTTTTAATTTTATTTATTTTAACTAAAAAATCCTCCCTAATACAATAAACCAAAAATTATTAGCTTTGAAATTGTAGATACTCCAAAACTTATTTTCATTTCTTTTACTTTTCCATTATTAGCTAAAGACGTTCCTAATTGCATAACGTATATTATTATTACTAAAATTTGTGGTATTCCTAATTTCATTTAACCTCTCCTTTTAATATGATTACATCATTAATTCTTTATATTTTGGTAATGTTTTAAAGAAATCACATAAAATTCTCCATTCTTCCATTTTATGATTTTCTCTTTGATTTATCATAGATTTTATTTGTAGATAATTTAATGTAACTCTTGCAGTTAACATTAATCCTGATGGGCAATTTGATATTATAATTTTCCAAAGAGTTTCCTTTGTAGCTCTAATATTTTCTCCATTTCTAAGAGTAACTTCATCAGATGTGGTTAATTTTAATTCCTGAAAATTATTATAATCGTAAATCAATTCATTCAGGAAATTTATTGTATTTTTAACAACATACTTATTACACATATCATCAATATTAAATTTGGTTAATCTGTGCATTTTACTTTGACTAGATACATAGTCATTATGATGATATCTATCCCACTGTCTCCACATATATTCTGACCATTGCAAATCCATTTGGACAATAATTCCTTTAGAGAAGCAATCATGGCCTGAACCTTGTTTTGATTTGCCTAATTGACATGCTCGTTGTAAATCTTTTTCTGAAATATTTACTTCTCTCATATCTTTAATTTGTTGCTGCATAGGATAACCACTCGAAATTATACTTTCTTTAATTCCATAAACACACACATTTGATACATCAATAATTCCTGGTATTTTTATTCCATTTACTTTCAATTTATCAACTCCTAACCTTCCACAATAATATAACCTTCTTTATAATGTCTTCCCATATTGTTCACCCTTTTATAATATTTATAATCACTCTCCCCTTTTATTCTTGGTACAAATACATCTATTGCATTAGAATTTCCAAAATATTTATTAGAACCTCTATCTTTAACCACCTTTAAATTTCCATCAACTAATATTTTAGTTCCAAATTTAAGATGATTATTGGCCACAAACCCATATCGTAATTTTTCTCCTGTAGCTGTAATAGCTCCATATTTACTATTTTCACAGTTTAAAGAAGTATAGTAACTTACTTCCCATGTTACAGGAATTAATTTTTCTATTTTTACTTCTAACTCTTTTTCTAAATTAATTCTTTTAATTTCTAATTTGTATTCTTTAGTGTTTTTATATTGTTCCCACTCGTACTTATACATTAAATTAATGTTCTTTGCTGTATCTCTAATAAGCTCTTTATTCATATTATTATTAATAACATCTTCTGTATTAGCAAATACATGTATCGTGCTACCAACTATCAAAGCTCCTGTTACTGCTATATTTCTCCACCTCATAAATACCTCCACTCATATTAAAATGATAATTTTAACTACTCATTTATTCTACACGAGCATCATCTAAATCTTCTTCAGATGGCTCTTTTCCTTCTCCATTCCATTCAAATGCATCCTCTAAATATGCATTTGGATTATAACAACAATAATCACAACAGCTATTTTTATTTTCACATATATCTTTAAGTTTACAAGTCATTTTTAGTCCTCCTAAATTTATTTATTATTTATTTCATCTAATAATAAATTTAATTTATGTTCTGCTTTTTTAACTTCAATTCTTGCCAGACATAACTTAATACCTTTATTGAAATCAAACTCATCTGAATCATGGCAAGTAGCTGATGCTTTAAAATCTCCCATTCTAACTTCTACTTTCTTTCCATTTGTTCTATACTTATAAGTCTTATTTGTTCCAAATACAGTCGCAGTTCTCCACTCACTCCAAATATGTTCTTTTTTCTTAGTCTCTATTGCAACTTCAAAATACTTTTCAAATTCACTATAATTCATAAATCCCATTCCATAATCTGTTTTAAAATGTATATTTCCGTTATTTTCTACTGATGTAATTACAAATATATCTCCTATTTCTAACATTCTAAAGCCTTGTATTTCTTTCATTAGTTTTATTTTAGTTCCTTCTATTAACATACTTTCTTCATCCTTTCTATTCTACTATTATATTTATCAATTGCTTCTTGTTCTTTTTCATTAACATCTCTATTATATTTCCCTCTAGCCTGTACTATTTTGTCATCTCTAACTTCAATTGTTACTAAGCTCTTACTTAGATTATCTTTTTTTCTCATAAATAATATATGACACTTTCCATCTATAACATTTTGGATATAACTACTTACACAATTATTTTGTTGTACTGCTTCATCTTTAATTTCACTCGTGCTTTTTGGATATATGAATTTATAATCTTGATAGGAATATTCTAATGTTTTGTCTATTCTTTTATTGAATATTTCTTCTTCAAATTCAGTTTTAAGACGATTATAATTTCGAGTTGCTATTTTATGAGTTGTTAAGAAATTTCTTGGATATTTTTCATATTTATCACTTATTGCACTCATCATAACAACATAGTCATATAATTCATTTAGAGTACTTTCAAGTCCATTTAATGCTTCATATGTCATTAGATTATCTATATAATTTATAAGTGATTGAGGTTTGTATTTATATGTATCTATTAATCTATCAAATATCATTCTATCGTAACCAGAATCAAGAATTGAAATTAAATTAGTTTTTCTTATTGAATTCAATTCTAAGCTTAATAAATTATTATATAAATTTGGGTTTTTACTATACCCTTGTATCAATCGGTCACTCAAAGTAATACTATGATTCCTACAGATAGAAATAAGACCTTTAGGTATACTCTTAATATCACAATGTATCGGATAAATTATTTTTTTTAATCCTGCTGAGAATAATTGTTCATACTCAGAATAATTATTTATTTCATTTAAAAAACTTCCTATATTTCTTATTCTTTCAACCCTCCTTCCCCAAGCTCTGCTACTCTTACTTCTATTTACTCTTCCATCTACAAAATTTAAAAAACACTTATAATTTTCATCTTCAAAAGAATTTATTACCTCATGTAAATTATATCCTCTAAGTTGAGCACACACATCTTTTACAATCCTTCCAGATTTACCAACGTACTCGCCTGTTGCCAAATTATACTTTACATTCTTCCCATCTTCAAATTCAAATACTAAAAACTGTTTTTCTTTATAGGATTTCAAATATTAATCACTCCTTTACATCTTGATGACAATTGTATGACATAAGTTATTTTTCTACCTATGTAATAATCATTTTAGATTTTTTTAGAATTTATATATTTTTCTTTTAAACCTTTATTACCTCTTGTTTCCATGAGTTTATTTATAGATTTTATATAGTTTATATCATTAGAAATTCTCTTAAGACTTGTTATAAAGTAGACAGAATAGCTTCTTGGTATCTTCTTTTTGATAGCTAAATCAATTACTGTTCTGGCAGCATTATAACTTTTTAAATGAGTATGCCCTTCTTCAAATTTTTTATTTGTATTATAAACAATATATCCAGTTTTAGATTTGATAATAATATATTCTTTTTTCTCATATATTTTATTTGTATCCATTACAAATCCTCAATTTTATGCCATATCATTTCTAACTTTCCATGTTTTCTATTTAGCCTTCTTCTAATTTCATATGCAGATTTAATTTCTTCTTTTACACTTTGCCACTTATCCAAAACTTCTTCATACTCTTTATTCTCTTCTTGTAAAAATAGCATTTCTTCATTTAATTCACCAATTTTAATATTTAATTCCCTGTTTTCCTCTAATAACTCACGATATCTTTGCTCATCTATAAGTATTGAAATCACTACCTTTCATAAACTTCGTATATGCCATTTTAAGCAATAAAGGTATAAACACAAGCAGTCATTTATATACATCTTTAGAATGGCATATACGAGACCATATTTTTTAATTTAAAACTGACATTTTATAATTATTTAATTATCTATGTATTCCTGTAATAGTTTTTTGAATATTTCTTCTAAGACTGATACGCAAATTGAATTACCTGCTTGTTTATAGAGTTGAGTATTGGACATCTTGGCTTTTATACATTTATCTATATCTTCATCATAAAATCCCATTAATCTCCAACATTCTTTTGGTGTGAGTTTTCTTATCTTAAAATTATTATCTAAACTTTCTACTATTTTGGTTTGCCTATTTCCACCTTGACAAGTATCTAAAGATGGGCTTAATCCTTTAGGATTATAACAAGTATTACTTTGATGTGCTTTGTTGCTATTTGGATATTTAAAATATCCCTCTTTAATTGCTCTTTCTTCTAGTATCTTAGGCTGTCTATTCCCACCAGTCATAGCATTTAATGTTGGAGATATTCCATCACCCCCATATACTCTTTTTAATAAATCATATCCCTTTATATTTAATTCTCCTACTTGATTTATTTTAGGTTCGATAATAACATTATCCTTTTGAACTGTAGTTATTGTATTGGAACATTCATCTTCTCTTATTTCTAATTTCTGTTCAATATCACCTTGTTCATTGTATCTACCTCTTATAGCTCCATTAGACACATCATTTTCCTTAATATATCCCATAGCATATCCATGTGTACCACTGCATAAAGTCATAGATAATCCTTCATCTGATATAACTTGACCTGCTTGAGATTTAGGATGTTGAGATACGTTACCTTCTTTAATTATTTTATCTATAATTTGTTTGGGTTGTTTATAGTCTCTTGCAGATAAGGTTGATATGCATTTATCTGGATTATAACACCATGCAGATGTACATTTATCAAATATTAAATCTCCTTTATCATTGTATGGGTTCGGTGTGGTTGTTCCAATAACTTCTAAATCGTCATTATTTAATCTATCTGTTGGAAATTTAGTAAATCTATCTTGTATTTCTTTTGATAAATAATATTTTTCATCTACTTCTTTTTCAAGAAAATCTTTTAATCTATATTTTAATGGAAAACCTATTGGAAATTCATAAGGAGTGTGTTCTCCTAGTATTGATATGCAGAAAATTCTTTCTCTATTTTGAGGTATTCCAAAATCTTTTGCATTTAAGATTTGATAGTATGAGGCGTATCCTAATTCTTTTAAATCATTTATATACTGTTCAAAATTATGTTTATGTTTTTTACTTAGTACATTTTTTACATTTTCCCAAACTACATATTTGGGTTTAACATATTTAACTATTTCGACTGTATTCCACATCAGAGAAGAAGCAGTCCCACTTCCTTTATCTCCTCCATCTCCTTTTCCGGCCACAGAATAGTTTGTGCATGGACTTCCATGTGTAATTATATCTACATCTCGTGAAAGCTTAGATATATCAATTTTTGTTATATCACCTAAATTCATATCTTCACTTACATCATGTATAACTGAATATGATTTACTTGCATATTTATCAATTTCACAATAATTTATTAATTTATACCTTACATTAATATTTCCTAGTGCTTTTTCAAATGCTCCTATTCCCGAAAATAAACTTAGTAATTTTAACTCTCTTATAATACCATCTCCTTTGAATTGAATATTGATTGGCTTCTTTGAATTGTTTTATATTGAATTAAACTTTTAGATTTGTTTGGTCATTTAGAATTGATACCTTATAATCATTTAAAACCATGATTTTAAACACTTTTTATATTTTTGACTTGCAGATTTCTGAATTGTAATTAAATGGATCATCAACTCTATATATCATTTATTAAAATAAATTACATCCTCCATAAGTAAATTCTTTTACCTTTTCTACATAATCTTTATTACTTATATTTAATTCTTTACATAAACATTTTTTGCACAAATAAACTCTATTATCATTTTTATTTTCATAAGTTCCAAATATTTTTAAATTCATTGCTATTTCAGATGGATTTAATTTTTTATGACATTTACACTCTTTATTGAAATATTTTAGAGCTGTTTCTTCAGATATGTTTTTTAGATCTGCTAATTGACTAACTCTTTCACTTGTTGCCTTTTTATTTATTAATTCTTGCTCTTTTGAAGTACCTTGCTTCCACTTTCCACCATATGTCCATTCTAGTAAACTCCATTTTAATCTTCTTTTGATTCCAAATAGTTCATAATTTTTAGTTAATATATCTCTCCATCTTTTCCATTGAGTGGGATAATATTCTCTGATTAATAAATCTATATAATCACTTTGAAATGGACAGATTAAACAGCCAACTCTATTAAATCCTAAATCATACATTTTATTATAATTGAAATTATTATGTAAAATAAATAACCATATTTCAGCATCACTCCATTTTACAATTGGTAAAAATCTAATCCAATTTTCAGGTACATTCAATTTTTTACCTTTATCAATTTGAGCCTTATTTAAATTCCAATCATAATGACTACGTTTAGAACTTTCTTCTGCTCTCATTCCTAAAAATATTAATATATTATCTTTTTTATCCATAACTTTAGTCATTTGACCTTCTTTATATGTACTACAACAATTTCTATTCATTACTGTAGGAGTAAAATATTTTTTCTTCTTTGTTATCCATTGATAGTAACCTAATTTGGGGCTTATAATATTATCTTTGCTCATATTATGTTCTTGTTTAAGATATTTATAAGTCTCTGCTGTATCATTAGATGTATTAAATGCTATTAAATTATACTGAATATCTTCTCCTATTTCTTTAATTGATTTGTCTACAATGTATTTTGTAATATCAGAATCTTTACCACCACTTATACTTACAAACAATTTATGGCTATTTTTATATTTCAAAATCCATCTTTTAGTCATTTCTACACTTTGTAAATATTTTTCATTTAATACTTCTTTTATCAAGTTATATTCTTGCTCTAATGTATAGCTCCTGTAATCCATATTATTTAAACTATTTTTCTTGATTTTTATTTCGTCATATAGTCCATCAACTTTAAATGTAATTATTGGACATTTATCAAAGTGATTTAAATATATCTTAGATCCATGTCTCCAACAATCATTTGGTAAAGTTATTCCTAGTTTTAATTCTAAAAATTTCTTTTCTTCATTAAATATTGGCTTAATAATATATCACCCTCAATCTTCTTAAAATATTTATTTTAATTCTATTACTACCTTGTCACCTTCATCATTAGTTACAGTTAATTCATATCTTAATTTTATCCAATCTTGAATGCCTCTAAGTATACCATCCTCATCAAAAAATGTTACATACTTTAAGTCGCTTGATGGATACTCCTTATTAGTCCTCATATCATAAGCCATTGTCTTAATCATTAGTGCCTCCTTTAAATTTAACTTCCTCCTGATTTAACAATTCTTCTAGTAATTTATTATATAGTTCTCTACTTATATACTTAAATTCTGGTTTCCCTCCTATTTGCCTAAGACCCATACTATAACTATCTGTTTTTATATCATTAACTAACGTAACTTGTAAGTTACCATTTTTTAATATAACATTTCTTTCAAAATCCATAGCTCCCTCCAATTAAATATTATTTTACTCTTTCATTATACTTAGCTCTTAAGTAATGTAAATCTTTCCATGCTCTGTCAAATTTACTATCTCTTTTAAATATGTACTTCCCCTCTTCGTTTTTTGTATATTCAAATCCTAACCAGACTAAAAAATCAGCAACATTTCTATAATTAACAATTCTTGTCTTTTCCATTTTATAATTCTTCCTCAAATTTTCTAATTACATCAATTCTTTTTTGTAGCCTTTCATTATCAAATTCGTCATCCTCCATCATATACTCTAAGTTATCAAGTAAGTAATTCACTGCTGTTATATAGTTTTTAATTCCTTTATTCATTTTAAATATCTCCTTTTTATATTATTTTTTATATTCCCCAACTACCATACGCCCAATGTCCAATTTTTTTATTACAACTTTTACATATAGCATCATATTCACAAACTGGAGACATAAATCCATCTAAATGTTCCTCATTATCTATTTTTATTTTTTTACATCCACAATAGAAACATTTAACAGGATGCCTCTCTGAATCAATATAACCTTTTTGTTCTAAATATTTTATATACTCATCAAAACTATTCACAGAACTATATCTTGTAATTTCATACCTTTTAATTTTTCTCATAAAATTTCTCCTTTCATTTTTACCTCCTATTAAAGTATCATTTTAGTTAATTATCTCTTGTATTATCCATGACTTCTTGTACAGACTTTTTCATATCATAATCATATACATCACCATTTTTATATCTAACATCTACTATATGCCCAGGAATACAATTAAAATCTTTTATATCTTTAGAAACTTGTTTACCACAATATGGACAATAGTTTATATGTACTGATTCTGAACATGGAGCAATTATTACTTTTCTAATATTTTTGTAGTAGTCAATATTAACATATATATATTTCCTCTACTTTTATATCCATTTAATTTAAAATATTCATAACATCCATCTTCACAATTATCACAATTATCTTCCGCTATAATTTCACATGTGTTATCTTCTAATAATCTACTTCTTGAGGTTAAAAGTATATCTTTTGTATTATCAACTATACTTTCACAAAACTTACACATATTCAATTTACCTTTCTTGTAAAGTATTATTTTTATTTGTTTATACTCATATAATTGCCTTCAGGTTGTCTAAGTCAATTCCATTTAATTCACAATCGTATGCAAATACAACGCTTAGCTTACTATTAGGTGAAATAATATACGCTTTCATAGAACACTCAACCCTAGATTTGGAATATTTAAACCTTTGAAATGTCATATCTGTATTGATAAGTATACTCACAACTTCTCTTATGTACTCTATACTTAAATTATATAATTCTATTATTGGTGATAAATGTGGGAACTCATTATATAATTCATAATTAAATTTATCTATCATTATTATTACACCTCATAAATTATTAGTTTCATTTTATATATCATAGTTATTAAAATCTAAATTGTATTTAATACATATTGGCTTTAACAAATCATCTAAATTACTTCTATTTTAATATCATTTTCTTAAAATACTTATCTCTCAATAAAAGTAAAATTTTATGTTATATTAATCTAGTATTAATTTAAATCTATCATTTTGAATAAATCGCGTTTGTTTATCGAATTGTTTCATTAATTCTTCAATTGATCTAAAGCCAAAACTACAATCACCAGTATCTAAGTTCACATATCCAAAATAATTTAATATTGATACTATTAAATACTTGTTATTACCTGCAAGTATAATGTCTCCAACTCTAACCTCTCTAAAAGATTTAATCATGTTATCTTCAAATTTCATATGTACCTCCATTTAAAATTAAGATTTTAATTAGTTTTTAATTCTATCAAGATTTTTCTTCTTTTTTGTAGTCCTGTAACACCATATATATATATGGGCTTCTCTGTTTCTTCTAAAAGCTCTATCACTCTATCACTAATATTGAGTTGATTATCTAAATCTTCAACAAATCTAGGTATTGTCTTTCTCACATCTATACCCCTTCTAGCAAGGTCATAACATAAATTTATTCCATAATATCTTTCAGTAAAATCATCTACATTGATTACTATTATACCCTCTCCTACGATTTTTCCTCTCCATTTATTATCCCATTCATCTTCATACTTAGTTACAACCCCTGTTCCTAAGTAATATATTTTTCTACCTCTATCATCTAAATATAATTTACCTAATTCAAGATTCTTTTTAGGTATTGCTCTTTTAGACTTTCTTTCTTGTTCTTTCTCACTTTTAACATTCTCATATTCTCTTTCGTATTTTAGTATATTTTCTTTTATAGTTAATTCATCAGATGATGGATTAACTATTTTAAACAATTGAGTGTAAGTTGCTGAATTATTATCTTCAAATTTTATAGAATTTTTTCTAATTAAGCCCACCCTTAATCCCTTATTATATCTACCAGTACCTTTTACCACTACTAAATCATTTTCTTTAGTTTCTCTTCCTAAAATATCTTTCATATATTTCACCTCTTTATTTAAGTATTGGTATTGCTATAGCGTAATAATTCTGTAATATATTTAATATTCCATTAAGCACACCATCTAAATCATTGTGTGTTATTAATTTTATCATAATCTTTTTTCTCTTTATTTTTCTATATTCTTAGCCAATTCATTTTTAATCATTAATTCTATTACTGAATCATCTACAAGTTCTACTTCTTCCCAAGAATATTGAGTAGCTCCATAGTATAAATCATATACTTCTCTATCATCACCCTTATTATTGTAAATATCTTCATATGTTTCTAATGCTTCATCATAAGTATCTATATCTAATTCATCATAACTTTCAATTATATCTTTCCAATAAGCATATCCATTTGCTAAATATTCAAAAACATCTCTGTCGTTATTAGCAACTACATATTCTTGTATTGAAGAATGTAAGTCTTTTGGTGCAAAATGTGCAACCTTTATTTTAAATAATTTCACAATACTCTCCTTTTAAAACCTGTATTTTAACTTGTTATTTATTATCCCTCTATTAAATCCTGTACGTCTACAGTCACCGAACCTTTTCTTTCGAGTTTTATAAATTTTTCCATTAGTATTTCAGGAAGTCTATTCTCCCCATACTCTTCTTTTATTTTATCTTTTATTAAATTTATAATATATTCCTCCATTTCTTTATCTGTCATATTAAGATATTTATCCAGGTCATAAATGACGAGTTGTTCTACATCTCTTCGATAATGGCATAGTATATCTTTTAAAAATATTTTTTTAATTATCTTAATTCTTTTTTCATAAATCAATAATTCTAAATTAAAATATGTTCTTTTTTCTTTGATTCTTATTTCATATTCAAAAATTCTTTCTAATGGTTTTATTGATTCGTTATTTTTTATATATTTTGACTTTATTAATTTCTTAAAAGAGTTAATTATATTTGCTCATCTCCTTCCATTTTAAGTTTTATATTCCATACATATTAAAACTAAATTCTACCCCTTCATCATCCTCAAATTCTTCATTGAAGACTTCTTCTACTGTTTTATCCTTAGAGATAACTATATGTAAATAACCTTGTTTACTAATAAAAGAAGTTTGATAAAGATTATCTAAACCCAAGAAATCCCCTTCTTGTTTATAAGGTACATATATCCTCCACACTTCCGTCTTCGTATTCTATCTTTACATTTGTAATATCCTTATAATCATGTAATCTTTGAATTTCATCAACACGTTTATGTATTTGTATATGTAAATAATCTGCCTGTTTGCATTTACCTATATAACTCAAAGTAAATCCTCCAATAATTTCATGTATATTATCTAAATAAAAATCCCCTACATCTCCAATACCCAACTCTACATTCTCTAAGTTATCTAATCCTAAAATTATTTTCTTTATTTTCATAACTCATTCCTCCATTAATTAAACTCTTAAAAATTATTGATGACGCCACACTTAGAGCATTTCCATCGTTTCTTTAATTTATAATTATCAAAATAAGAATTAAAATATCCTACAAATTCTTGAAATTCTATCCTTTCACATTGATAACACCATACTTTTACTACATCACCTTTAGAATACATTTATTGTCTTTCTCCTTAATATAATCTCAATCTTTTAATTGTAGATGGTATTTCATCCTCATTAAATATTCCTAAGTTAACACATGTTATGCTATTTTTAGGAATTTCTGTTAATCCTCTATCCACTATAGTTAAATAACCTTTTTCTTTAAATTTTAATAATTGTGCCTCTTTAGCTTTTAATATACATATTGTATCTCCATTATTCTTAAATGACGTTAAATCACATTTTAAATCTATTAATTCATGTGCTATTATTTCTGTTTCATAAGAGCAAGAAACAGTGTCTAAAATTTTGTTATACAAAT
Organism: Clostridioides sp. ZZV14-6345; assembly: GCF_020657775.1. NCBI lineage: Bacteria > Bacillati > Bacillota > Clostridia > Peptostreptococcales > Peptostreptococcaceae > Clostridioides > Clostridioides sp. ZZV14-6345. The sequence goes on from NZ_JAGWCX010000024.1 coordinate 41,088, forward strand.
AATCATAAACTGCATGTGCAACTTGTGCTCCAACTTTGCCTGGACTCATATTTAAGTCTGAATTAATTGCTATGTACATTTTTTTCATTATTATAAACCTCCAAATAAATTAAAATTATTATCTTAATACCAATACATAATAATTAAACTATGTTTTTCAAAATCAATTATGTTTAACATTTTTTGAAATTCTTTTAATACTAAATCCCAAAACTCCTGTGTATATCTATCATCAACTGTTACTTTTTTATCATTTTTATAATAATACTCTTTATCCTTATTGTATATCTTAGAATTTATATCTTTTTGTTTAAGAAAAGGAATTATATAATCTTCCAAATCTTCCTTTGTAATAAGTATGGCTTCATCTTCATAACTTTCATAACCTTTTTCCCATTTGGCTTTATATATCATACGAATAACTGACCAATCTTCTAAAGATATATCAATATCTAATAATTCTTCAAACTTATAAAACTCTTCTTCATCATTATTCGATTCCTTATATTTCTCACCTCTTGTTTTATTTAAATAAGTATCTAAATCTGTAACTTTTGTTTTTACTGAATAAAAACCTAAATCTAATCCCATATGTATCACCTCGCTAATTAAAACTGTTTTAATTAGATTCTAAATTCACTTTTTCTTTTATGATGTTTAATAAAGGTTTATAATTATCAATACCTATTGCTCTCATTACTCCATTATTTACATGTTTAATATATTTCATTAAATCCCTCACTTATTATTTTTAATTCATCACAATCATGCTCATTTTCTAATTTATTTTTTATAAATTCTGCTACCTCCTCTTCTTTTAACTTTTCTATATCTTCTTGATGATTTAAGATAACCTTCATAATAGATGACAAAGACATCCCATAATCATACATCGACTCATCTCTTATAATATCCTTCTTTTTATTCTTATATATTATCATTAAGTCTGTTGTATAGCAGCTGCCATAGTCACACGTTTCACATCCACTCGAATATTCTTGCTCTGTTGTTATGTCTACTATTGCTCCATTCGTTAACTGTATTAATACCTTATCATCCATATTTATTAATTCTCCTTTTTAATTTTATTCATTTAAAACTGTTATTTTATTTAAATTTCATTTGACTGTAAATACTCAAGATTTATAATATCTAATGATTTTAATATTCAACTTTATACTCACCAAATATTTCAATACCTTCATTTTTTAAAATAATATTTCCATCTACAAAAACTGTTATTGTAACATTTCCTAATTCTACTTCCCCACTGCTTAATTTACCTTCAATAGAAACACAATACGTTCCCTCTTTAAGTATCTTAAAAACTTTTTTAAGTATTTCTCTTTTATCTTCATTTTCTAGAATTAAGGTAAACTTAACATTATGTTTCTTAGATGGATAAATTATAAGATTAATTCCATCTTCTATTTTATATTTAGTCATTCAAACCTCCTTTTGATATAACACTATAGCTCTTATTTCGTTTTGATTTAGCTCTATTGTTTTCATAAATCGCTCCTAAATACTTTTTTAATTCATACATTCTAACATTTCTTTTCTATATATACTGCTATAAACTATTTTCTTTGCTATTATCTCCATTTCTGATTTAGCTTGTTTTTCTTTATAGGAAAATGTATTAATATACTTACTAAGTACTTTTAAACTTTCATTCATAACATCTAAAGTCTCTTTTAGCGTTTCTATTTCAGATGTCAATCCTTCTCTTTCAGCTAATAATTTGTCCTTTTCAGATGATATTTCATCCATTATATTAATATATTCTTTTTCGGTTTTATTTAACTTTTTCAATAAATTTTCAATTATCATTAAGTCAGTTTCTCTGTCGATTCCATATTCAACCCTATACAATGTTATTATTTTTGTATCTCTCAAATCTGTTATTAGTATGATATTGTCAACTAGCCTAAAATTTGTTTCAGTATATTTATCATTAAATCTTCCTGTGTAAATCAATCTACTTTGTTCAAACATCTTATTTAAATCTTTTTGATATTGTTCTTTGTTTAAATTCAGATTCTGCTCTACATAATTTTTCTCACACTCTTTAATTCTCTCTATATATCTTCTTAGTGCATGATTAGTTACATTTATCATTTTATCTTCTCCCAATCTACAAATTTATGAATATTAAAATTTAAATCTATATAATATAAATCATATTGTTCAATATTTTTATTTTTAAGTGTTAACGAAGCTCTCAAGCCTCCTAATGTCTTAAAACCAATTCTATTACCATTGCCTATATAAAAATCTTCCATATCTTTATTTTTCGCAAAATAAATCCTATCCATACATTTATACCTCTATTGTTTTGTATTTTATTTAGTTTATATCCTTAACATATTGTATTTAGCTCCTCTTCCTTATTTATAATAATAACATAACTTCTCATTTATTTCAATAGTTATTTTGTATTTTATTTAGTTTATAATTTTATTATTTATATTCGCACAATTAAACACTTTGTGTATATCTTTTTAAGAATATGAAACTTCTTTACCTTCCTCTCTAACTCTTAGAAAAACAGGAAATCTTAAGGATAGTTCACCTTTTTCATTGTTGGTTTCCTCGAAAAATTTTACTTCTATAACTCGTCCTAATATCTTATTTTGATTGATAAAATAATACTTACGTTGTTCATCTGTAAATCCAGAGCCAACTCCTAATCTATATCCTTTGTAATCACATATTATATTGCCTAACAAACCCTTGTATTTACCATCACCTTCTTCTATAGCAATACATCTTATATCACATGTATTAAACACCTTTACTTTAAGTAAGCTTTTTACACGTTTACATTGATATGATTCATCAGATATATTAATCATTACTCCCTCTTCATTATTGGATATTATTTCACTTAAATATTTATTAATCATTGTAACATCTCTACCTTGGTAGAGCGGTTCTAAATATTCAACATATTTTAGTTCATTGATAAGTCTTTTAAATATCCTCTCAAGTTTATTTTTTCTAATATAACATGGCGTTTTATCTTCTCCTGCATAAAAGTCATTTATATTTTGAATATAGTCATAACAAACCATTTTTAATCCTGTTTTAATACCTTTAACTCTACATCTTTTTAAAGTATCTTTAAATCGCTCTTTAGAATCTTTATAGATACCTTCTGCAAGTAATTCACCATCATAAACTCCTACAGGCATTTTAATAAAATCTTTCTCTATATCAATTAAATTTTCTATTATCTGTCCTTGTCTACTAAATATTTTAATGGAACTTTTATCTTTAACTACTATTATTCTTGTTCCATCCAATTTAGTTGTTAAAATAAATTCTTTATTAGCAAGTTTATCCTTATTTTTATCATAATTTTCTGCTAACATTACCCCAAATTCTCTTACAAGTCCTGGCATTATTTTATTTGCAGTTTTTGATGTCAAACCTAATTTAATTGATTTTATTGCCAATCCAATAATAAATTCTTTTAAGTCTGAATCCTTTTCAGAAAATACCTGTATAGACTTAATATCTGTATCTCTACCGCTATTATTTTTAGTTAAATAATCAATCATGTCATATACAGTTTCAAGATTATTATAATTAACATTATTCAATGACTTAGATATTTTCTTTTTAGATATTCCAGTTACAACATATGGATCTAAAAGAAATTGCAAACATTCAACAAAAATCCCATTATTTTTATATTTTTCTAATATTCTCTCTTTTTCTTTTCTACTAGATGTAGCTGCTAAACTATCAAATATTTTTTTTACTTCTAAAAGCTCTTTCATTGAAAACCTCCTTGTACCTACTAGGTAAAATCACATTAAAACATTTGTTTTAATTACTTTGTTATATATTCATGTGCTTTAAATTCACTAAGCTTTCCATCTTCTTGTTTAATAAATTTATAGCTTATTGGGAATAGATATTTTTTCTTCATAAAAATAAATGTCTTTATTTTTTAATTCTTCTTTATTAATTACGCTCATGTTTACACCTCTTTGATTATCTATCTGTTTAACACTCTATTAGTCATATACATGACCAGTTCATTTACTTTTTTCATATCTGGAGAATTAGGTAGACAAGAATTCCTTTCTGCATACTTAAAGTTTTTATCTAATTCATTTACAATCTCAAATATTTCATTATAGGTATATCTTCCCTTTCTTATATCTAATAAAAACTCCTTATCATTCTCTCTATATGTATTAATCCCTTTTCCTTCTAGTATTTCTATACCCATTAAAAACAATCTAATTAAATGCATAGCATGTTTATTAAGGTGTAATTCATCTTTTTTATTATTTCTATGATTTAATTTAGAATAATCTTTTAGTATATTATTCATTTCACTCCACATACCTTTTAAATCTCTGAGTGGATACTTTTTCAGATTAACATCTATAAAAATTTCTTCTTCTAAATCTGTTCTTTTAGATTCTTCAATATACAATTTTATTTCTTCCTCAGATACGACTTTATATCTATCCTCAAATGTTTTCATTTGCCTGTTTACGCTGTTCATTATGTGTTCTTCTTTTTCTTTTTGTTCATAATTATCTCTCGCTAAAGCATTTTGTAATCTTCTTAGTTGTGATATTGCATATCCACCAAAGCTATTAGCAGCTCTTTTAGTTAAAAATAAATCTACATTATCTTTTAAAAGTCTACCTTCTTCAGTACAAACAAATAAGTCTTCTTTTCTTGTACCTAATATTTCTATTACATTTGGATTCACATTTAATAATAATGTTATTATTTGCTTTAATGGGTATATAACTGTATCTGTTTGTTTATTTTCATATGGCTTATTTATACAATTCATAGTTAATATTTCTTGTGCTGAATTTAAATATATCCCTCTTATGTCTAAATCAGATATATGTTCAGGGGTTTCTATATTAGTTCCATATGCATAGCTACCTCCAGTTGTAAGAAGTATCATTCTTTTTAATCTTTCTTCTTCTCTAAGAAAATTATATTCATTTGATTCTAACCTTGATTTAATGTTCAAAATTATACCTCCTTATGTAGTAGGTCACGTATTATTAGCTATTTAGTATCTTATAATTTATATTTATTACATTAAGCTCTCATGAAAAAGCGACCATCCATCTCTGATAAATAATCTTCTTCCAAGAATTCCTTTATATTCATCTTCTAAATCAACAGTATTATTCATATTTTCAATTCTATTATTAAAATATAACAATAGATATTCTGTTTGATATACATTTAATATATCTTGAAATTCTATATTTTGTATATCTTCTAAAGATGTATCTTTACATATATAAGCTAAATTATGTACAAATTCCATAGTTGCTATAAAAGTTTCATATTTTAATGTTCCTCTAAACATCCTAAACTCTATTGTTTTACTATGTTGTAAATTAACCACATTGTATTTAGATACGTAACTCCCCTTTGCTTTAATTAAAAGTTCAAACATACTTTCATTATCTTTAATTCCAAATCTTTTAGAATATTGGTTTGACCTTCTTCTAGCTATTACTGTTACATATTTCCAATATTTTTCTATTAAATATAAAATCTTTGTAATACATAAGTCTTGTATAGTTAAATCACTGCTAAAAAAATCTCTATTAATGTGTATATGATAACCACAAGTTGATGTATCATGAGATTTATATCCCTTTTCTTTTAATTCTTCAAATAAATCTTTATATTCTAATTTTTTATGATATTGTAGGGTACAAGGATGAGTTACTATTTCTAAGCCATTATTTAAACTTCCATCGCTAACTATATAACAATTTTTTTCTCCTAAAAATTCCTGAATAAACTTTGCATTTTCTTCATTTTTACCACCACTGTCCACTTCTAATTCTATTCCTAAATATAGATTTTCATCATTTGTAATATTATTAAAATTAAATTCATCAGGAGTATAATAGTGTGGATTCAAATATTTTCTTGTCACATCTTCTATTCTAACTTTTTTTATTGGAGTAAGTTGAGCAAAAAAATCTTCCATATTCCATCGTGTAAATTCATTTGCTAGACCTCCAAGCTCATTATTAAATTGGTCAATAATTGTAGGATTAGAGGCGTGTGGGATGTTTCCAGCAATCCAATCAGCTAGGCATCTATTTCTAAATTCTTCATTTCTCCACCTTTCATCTTGTAATCCGCTTAAATCTTCTATTCTATATCTATTAAATGTTGGCATATTTACACCTCTTCAAACCTATATTCTTGAACAACACTAGGATATTTTTCTTTATCTACTTTAGATAAAAACATTTCAATAGGTCTTGCATAAGCTCCAGTTCCATCATATAAAGTTTTATATATTACTAAATTCGTATTATTGTCAACATCTTTATAATGATATAAATTGCCTTTATTGTCTCTATATATAATTACATTTTCCTTAGTTTCTGTATGTCTAGAGCCAAATCTATATTCAAGTACATCTAGTCTGTTTATGCATCCTATATTTTTAAATATCTTATCAAGTTCATCACCAGTAACAGCTTTACTAACTCCCATAACTACATAAAATCCACCTTTGAAATGTTTATATATAGCTGGATACTTTAATTTTCTTTCTAAATCAATCTTTTCTTTATTTTTTTCAATAATTCTTTTTACCATATCATATATACCAAATGATTCTATGTCTACATAAACACATCCACTTTCAAGATATCTACCATAATTAGCAAATTCACAATTAGTACATGCTCCTGACTCTTTACATTTATACTTTTCCATCATTTCATCACAATGTTTCTCCATTTTAGCTAAAATATTATTTAATTCTAACAATAAATTATATTTAACCATTATTAATCCTCCTCATATTTATTTTTCTTATATATCTCTTAAAGTAACTCTATATTCATATTTCTATCTCTAAAAAATAATTCTCTAATTATCTTTTTATTTTTATACTCAGTATCTAATATTTCATAACATTTATTACATAATTCTATGCTTACCTTATCCCACCCCTCTCTTAATTCATCTCCACATCTAATACAAACCTTATTTTCTTCACAAAGCATAAGAAACTTTTTTTCTTCTCTGTCATTCGCATTTCCAGTTAAAAACATTTCATTTTTATCAAATTCAAATTCTAAATTTTTACCATAAAGACGTCCAATTCCAAAATCACTAAAACCATTCAACATTCTATTTGGTGCATCTTCGATACCTAAAATATTGATGCCTCTTCCTCTTACATCTCTAAAATCCCTATTCTCTGTTAAATCAACATTACTTTTCATTTTTAAATACTCTATTTTTTATTTTTTTAAATATATTTAATTTAGGTGGTTCTACACTAGAGTTTTTTGTAGTAGGTAATGGCTTTATATTGGCAAGTTGCTTATATGTATCATTATTTTTTTCTAAAGAATCTAATTCTTTTTTTAACTCATCTAATGATTTAGGTGTAATTATATGTTTTAATATGTCTTGTCTTCCTTTTTTCTTATAATCATTTATCATTTTCTCTAATGTTAAATCACAATACTCATCCTCCCAATCTCCAAGATAATAAAATCTATCTACAATAGCTCTACTTTTCTCATCTGAAAAAACTCCAAATAGTATTGGGTCTTTATCTCTCCTCTCTTTGCTTATTTCCTTTGTAATTTTACCTGTATAATCAGTAAACAAAACATACATTTTATCAAATATATCTTTTGTTTTTTCTATTATTTCTACTATTTCATCTGGTATTTCTCTTTCATAATTTTCAAGTTCTATTATTTTTACTGTATTTTTAGATATATCATCAATATATTTTTCTATATCTTCTTTATACACAAATGTATCTATTCCCAGCTCTATTACATTTCTTTCTTTTTCAATACATTCAAGTAAAAACATTAATTTCTTAGCACCCTTTTTTTGACCAGTTACAATATATTTGTTTAAAAGAATCAAAGAGTTTTCATATACTATATCAAGATTTTCATTTGTGTTTTTTTGCTTTCTATTTTTTATATCCTCAAAATAATTTCTAGGTGTTAATTCTATATTTTCCATATTTAATACCCTCCTTACATCACAGCAATTATAAATCTACAATCCTCTAATCTTCATAAGTATTTTCATAGTATTCCTCACAACTTACACTAATTACCTTGTTTTCATCAATCTCCAAACCTTTTGCTATAATTTTCCTATAGTAATCACTATAATATTTAAAAGTTTCTAATGATGTTATTTTATCAATGTCTCCAGTAATTTCTTTAAAATTTGTTTGAGAATAAAACACATCCTCAAATTTTTCTAAATCAACTATCTTGTAATAAAAGTGTAGACTTATACATCTTAAATCCATTATATTACTCTCCTCTCACTTCCATTTTAGAAAGTTACAAAACACTTCAACAATTTTACATCAAAAGACACTTTGCAATTTTCTAAACTGTTTTAATTAGATATTTTTACTTATATTTCTTCCATCATTTCTTCAAGTTTATTTTTTATATTTCTAAATGCGCAATACATCTCTTTTTTTATAAAATTCTCTTGTTCATCATCAGAACTTAAATCTAAGTCGTATGTTAGACAATCGTCAAAATCAAATTTTATTTTTAATATACAATTATTAGAATCTAATTTTTCTAATACTTCGTCAGCAATTTGTTTGTATTCTGTTATTTCTTCAAACTCTTCAATTCTTTTTAAAGCTACCTCATATTCTTCATATTTCATAACCTATTCCTCCTAAACTGTAATTAGATATTTTATAATTTTAAAGTTAATCATTTTTAGTACCCTATTTTTTTTACAATTTAATATTTTCTACTGAAAACACCTTGATTTTAAAGCTTCTAAAAGTTGAATACCTTAATTTATCTATTCAAGAATCTCTACATATTCAAATGGTATATACTTACATAACCAAATATTGTTTTCAGATAAATAAAATTTATAACCATTTTCACACATTTTTCCTGTATTAATTTTTAAAACTACAGGTACACCATGCCTTTTCCCAACCTTAACAGCCGTATCTATATCATTTGATAAGTGTACATACAATCTACTTTGTCTAACAATACCTTCCTTTTTAATATTCTCTAAAAATCTAGTAGCTGTTCCATGATAAAGACATTTTGGCGGTTCTAATTCTTTCAATTCAACCTCAACATTAATTGAATGTCCTTGATTTGCTCTAATCTTGCTTCTATCATCATTAAAACTGTACCTCTGCTTATTATCTTCTTTAACTATTTGCTCAAGGATTTCTATATTAATATTTCTACCAGCATTATTTATTTTTTCAATCAATTCATTAACATCTGCATATCCATACTCATCTAGTTTAATTCCAATAATTTCTGGTTTATGTCTTAATATTAAACTGATAAAAACAGATAACTTATCTTTTTTACTAATTGACTTCACCTCATCTTCTTTAGCTAATATTTCAGCACTATCTATACATCTCGCCACAGCTTTTACATTGATACATAGTACCTAGTTGTGTATTAAGTTCATATATATCTCCACCACAGTCACATTTTTTAATATTTCTAAACCAACCTTTGTGTATTTTTCTTTCAGCACAAAGCTTTTTTATTAAGTTAAACTGATATTCTTCCACTTTTCACACTCCATACATTCTATTTTGCATTTTATTTATTTGTTAATTTTATTAAAAATATAAATTTACAATATATTCTATCAGCTATTCTAAGATTTAATAGTGACTTAGAATAGCTTAGTTTCTCTATGATAAATAACTTTAATCATTGTATTCTTCTAACTAAATAATCCATAGTTCTTCTAAATCCATTCTCTGCCTTTAATATATATGCATATTTAAAATCGTTTTCTATATTTTCATATCCATTTAATTTATTTATGTACTTAATTATTATATCAAATGAAACTATTTCAAAAAACAATATATTTTCTATGACATATTGAATTTTTTCTAAATCCTTTTCTTCTATGTACTTTATAAGTTTTTTAATTTTAATTGGCAAATCAGCATCATCTTTTGTTATTTTAATCATTTCAACACGCTGCTCATTCTTCTCCAATGAATTTCCCTGAAATTTATTTGTCGCTTTTATTATACTCATCTGCTTCTCCTCTCTAACCCAATATATTTATATTATACCATATCGAACAACCGTTCTGTATATTTTTTCTAAAATTATTTTTATTTTTTTATTTTTGATTTTATAGATTTGTTAAATCTTTTTATAAATTAGGGTGTAAAACCACTAACCTAAAGGTATAGTGGATGTAAGCCTATCCCTGACTTTGTATGTATTTTTCAATCATTTCTTTAGAAACATTTCCTATATTACGAGCAAAGCATCCATCTGACCAAAAAGTTTTTCTGTATTTACATACAAATATCAGATGTA